>NZ_JZWV01000353.1 GCF_000966975.1 Streptomyces katrae
GGCGTACGGCGTCTACGTGGCCCCCGGCACCGGCTACCGGAACAACCACACCACGGGCATCGCGACCGGCGACCAGCCGGAGGGCATGTACGCGGTGCTGGACGGCACGCACTACAACAGCGGCTGCTGCTTCGACTACGGAAACGCCGAGACCACCGGCAACGACGACGGCAACGGCACCATGGAAGCCATCTACTTCGGAGACAACAAGGGCTGGGGCTACGGCACCGGCACCGGGCCCTGGGTCATGGCCGACCTGGAGAACGGCCTGTTCTCCGGCGTGAACCGGGGCTACAACGCCAACGATCCGAGCGTCGCCAACCGGTTCCAGACGGCCATCGTCAAGGGCGGCCCCAACCAGTGGGCCATCCGCGGCGGCAACGCCCAGGCGGGCAGCCTGTCGACCTACTACAGCGGTGTGCGCCCCAACGTCCCCGGCTACAACCCGATGAGGAAGCAGGGCGCGATCATCCTGGGCATCGGCGGTGACAACAGCAACGGCAGCGCCGGCACCTTCTACGAGGGCGTGATGACCTCGGGCTACCCCTCCGACGCCACCGAGAACGCTGTCCAGGCGAACATCGCCGCGGCGGGCTACAGCAGCGCCCCCACCGGCACGCCCGGCTCGCTCACGCCGGGCTCCCGGATCTCCCTGCGGGCCACCACCTCCTGCTGCACCACCGGCTACCTCCGCCACGACGACACCGATGCCCAGGTCGTCCTCTCCACCCTCGACTCCTCCAGCCCCGCCGCTGCCAAGTCCGCGGCGACCTGGACCGTCCGCGCCGGCCTGTCCGACACCTCCTGCCTCTCCTTCGAGTCCGCCGACGCGCCCGGCCGGTTCCTGCGCCACCGCAACTTCCAGCTCTACCTGAACGCCGATGACGGCGGAGGAACGTTCGCCCAGGACGCCACCTTCTGCCCCACCCCGGGCAACAGCGGCCAGGGGTCCTCCTTCCGGTCGGTCAACTATCCGGCGAAGTACCTGCGCCACTACGCCTACACCGGCTACATAGCGAGCGACGGCGGCAGCAACAGCTGGGACAGCGCCACCAGCTGGGCCGCCGACACCAGCTGGCTGGTCCAGCAGCCCTGGAGCTGACCGCCCCGCCGGACCGCCCACCCGGGGACTGTCAGTGCCGGGCCCTAGGATCCAGAACGTGCACGGCCACTCCACGGCAGGCCAGGCCGCGCACCGAGCGGCTGAAGTCCGTTGGAGCACCAGGGAGGTCCCATGAACGAGCACGGCATACCCGGCGCGCCCGAAGGCTTCACCGCCTTCGGGGTCGCCGCCGACTGGCCGCAGTCCCGGCAGGTCACGGGGCACGGCCACAGCCGGCTCAGCGGCGACGCCCATGTGTACCTGTGGTACGGATCTCCGCACTTCGACCCCGAGGTCGAGCATGTCACGGTCTGCAGCGCCTCCTCCGGCAACCCGGAGGCGGAGGAGGCACTGCGACGGGGCTTCGAGGACTACTTCCACATCGACCAGGCCCCCTGGACCAGCCTGCCCGCCCCCGAACCCGTCACCGTGACCGCGGACGGGAAGCCCGTGGGGTGCGAACTCTGGCGCGACAGCGGACGCCGCTGCTGGGTCGCGCGGGGACGGGCCGGGGCCATGGAACTGGTCCTGTCCGGTTCCGGGATCGATCCCGAGGGCCTCGGACTGGTCAGCGTCAGCGATCTGACCTGCTTCTCGGGCCACTTCGGGTGGCGCCCGGGCGTCGCGCACCCCGGCGGAACACAACGCCCGTAAAGAGGTTGACCGTGCCGAAACCCCTGCGTAGGTTCCGGACCGGTCACGTCCGTGACGGACTCCCCGAGCAGAAGGTCCGAGGCCCTGATGACGAAGCCGTCCCAGTCGATGCTGGAGCTGCTGTCCGCGGACGGTCCGGACCCGGACCACGCGGAAGCGATGATGCTCTACGGCCGGCTGGTCGGGACCTGGGACATCAGCAACCGGTACCGCTCCAGTGGGGGGAAGTGGCGTACCGCGGCCGGTGAATGGCGCTTCGGCTGGGTGCTCGGCGGGCGCGCGGTGCAGGACGTGCTGTTCTGCCCGGAGTTCCACGACCGGTTCCCCGGCACCACCGTCCGCATGTACGACGTCACCACCGGGCTCTGGCGGATCACGTGGATCTCGCCGAAGCTTCCCTCGTATTTCGCTCAGACCGGCCGGTCCGACGGTGCGGGCGGCATGATCCAGGAAGGCGTGGACTCCGAGGGGACGCGCTCCCGTTGGACCTTCACCGACGTCACGCCGGCCTCCTTCCACTGGCAGGGTTTCAGCGCCCCGCCGGACGGTGAGTTCGAGTTGTTCCAGGAGATGCACGCGACACGCCGGTAGACCGGTGCCCGGGAGGAGGACTCACCGGCCGCGGTTGGCGAACGCCGGGTACGGCGGCAGCGGAGCCACCTCCCAGGTACCGGCCACCTCCCGCAACAGCGACCGCATCGTCTCCGCGAGAGCCGGGTACTCCTCCAGTCCGCTCGCCGTCTCCCAGCGGTGCCTGAGCACCTGGCGCCTGGTGGGGGCCGGGCGCCGTGTCGGATGGAGCGGACCGTCCTCCATGACGCGGGGCAGCAGACGGACCGTCGCGTCCACCGTCCAGACCGCCGTGGCCTGCCGCATGCCGGCCTGCCACACCTCGTCCTCGGCCAGGGCCGGGTACACGCCGACGACTTCCTCCCGGTACGCCTGCTCGATCTCCGCGGCCATCCCGGCCGGAAGGGCGAAGACGCACCAGCAGCTCGAGAACGGCATCCGGCAGTACGCGGCCGTCAGGAAGACCGACTGGTAACAGGCCGCCTCGAAGTCGATCAGCCGCAGCCCCTCGGGGGTGATCAGGCTGTTGTCAGGACAGGTGTCACCC
>NZ_JZWV01000354.1 GCF_000966975.1 Streptomyces katrae
GGTGTCACCCGGGGTGAAAGCCGGATGGACGTCCCCGCCGGCCGTCCCGATCCGGCTCAACTCCTCGTCCAGGCCCGCCGGAGGGCGGACCCCGGCGCCGTCGAGAAGGGCGGGCAGGGCAGCGGCGTTCCGTGCGGTCCACGGCTCGTCCTCCCAGGACGGCATGCCCTTGTCGTACCGGGACCACAGCCGTGCGAGATCGGGGCGCCGGTGCACCGATCCCGCCGCCAGCGCCCCGAGCGCCCGGGCCCAGGCCAGCAGTCCGTTCTCGGCGAGGGCCGGATCGTTCCCGAGCAGGACGTCCGCCAGGGTGGGCGCGTTTCCGAGGTCCGCCATCACCAGGAGCGGAACCTTCGGGTCTACGCCCAGTACCTCGGGGGCCGAGATCCCGAGGGACAACCCGGCGGCCTCGGCCGTGAAACAGCGCAGGGACTCCGGCTCGTTGCCGAACGCCTTGACGATCACACTGCCGCCGCCGGCCGTCCGGCAGCGCAACACGGTGCTGCGCGAGCTGCCGCCGAGGTCGACCGGCCCGGACAGTTCGCCACCCACCAGCTCACCGGCGGCCTGCAAGATCGACTCCATCGCGGCATTGTGCCAGCGGCACCCTGGAGCCGGAGCCGGAGCCGGAGCCGATGCCGGTACCGCAACCGTCCTGGACCGGTTCGCGTGTTTCCTCCCGTAGTGATGATCAACGATGAGGAGACGATGTGAAGCGCGTGGCAAGCCGTCCGTCCCGTCGCACGGTCCTGGCCCTCGGTACTGGGGGCCTGGCCGCCCTCGGCCTCGGCGCCGCCGGCCAGGCGTCCGCGGCCCCTCGACCGGCCGAGGGCCCGGCCACCGTACGTCGGCTGCGGGAGATGGAACGGGAGCACGGCGCCCGTATAGGCGTCTACGCCCGCAACCTGGTCACCGGCCGGACGGTGGCCAACCGGGCGGAGGAAACCTTCCCGGTCTGCTCGGTGTTCAAGCCGCTGGCCGCGGCGGCCGTCCTGCGGGACCTCGACCGCGACGGGGAGTTCCTGGCCCGCCGGGTCCACTACACCGCGGCCGAGGTGGAGGCGGCCGAATGGGCCCCCGTCACCAAGGACCACGTGGCGGACGGAATGACGATCGAGGCCCTGTGCGCGGCCGCGGTGAGCCAGAGCGACAACCTCGCGGGCAACCTGCTCCTGCGCGAGCTGGGCGGGCCGACCGGCATCACCCGCTTCGCCCGGTCCCTCGGCGACCGCGTGACCCGGCTCGACCGCTGGGAACCGACCCTGAACTCCGCCGAGCCCTGGCGCGTGGAGGACACCACCAGCCCACGCGCCATCGGGGAGACCTACGTCCGGCTGCTGCTCGGGAACGCACTGGCCCGCAAGGACCGGGACCGGATCACCGGCTGGCTGCTCGCCAACACCACCAACACCCAGCGGTTCAAGGCGGGCCTGCCCGGCTGGACCCTGGCCGACAAGACCGGCGGCGGAAACGCCTACGGAGTCGCCAACGACGTGGGCGTGGTCTGGAGCCCGGCCGGTGTGCCCGTGGTGATGGCGGTCCTGACGACCAGGCCGGAGGCGCCGCAGGGCCCGAACGACAGCAAGCTCGTCGCCGACACGGCCCGCCTGCTGGGCGAGGCCGTCCTGGACGCCGGGCACGCGTAAGCGCGCTGAAGCGGTCGCTCCCCGACGGGACCCCTCCCCATCCGGCGGAGGGGCACCCGCCGAGCGGACCGGTGTCCGCGCCGGGAAGAGCGCGTGCGGCTGCTCAGACCCCGAGGCGCGGGATCAGGGAAGCCGTCGAGTTCCACCGGGCCGTGTCCGGCGCCTACGGCGACCGCGCCCTGCTGGAGCGCAACCTGCGCCCCGGCTTCGAAGCGGAGTTCGCGGCCATCGACTCCGAGGACACGGCGAGCACCCCGTTCGGCCCCGTCGGCTGAGCCATGAGGAATCCCACGACGTCGTAGAAGCGTGGGAGCGGCGGCCCTCCGCCGGCCGGGGAGCGGGACCGGGTCCGCGCGGCGGGAGCCCCCGCGTGGCCGGCCCGCGGCCGCGGTGTGCCGTTCGGGTGGCGGTCGATCGTTTCTGCCCCACCTGAACGTGTGGCGGCGGCCGGGCACGGGGCGCGGGGTGGCTAGCGTCGCGGGGACCGCCCTCCGCCACGCCCCGGGTCCTCGTGCGGGCCACCCGCCTGTCCGGAGGCCCGCCCGGGGGCCGCGCCCTGCCGCGCCGCTGCCGGCGGGCCGGCCGGCGTCGGCCCGCGTCCGGGTGCGGTGCGACCGGGTGCCCGGGCGGGAGGGAACCGACGACGGAAAGGCAACCCCGTGTCAGCACCGACCGGCATCGACCACGACGCGCGCAAGCACAGTCCCCGGCTCGCCTACGGCATGGCCAAGGCCGCGGCCCTGGCCTACAAGGACGAGGCGACCGTTGCGGCGACCGCCCGGGAGTGGGGCTTCGACCGGGTGCGTCATCACCACACCCGTTTCACACCGCCGTTCCCCCTGGAGGACACCCAGGCCTACACGGTCGCCAGCGACAAGATGATCATCACGGGCTTCCGGGGCACCGAGCCCGCGCAGATCCGCGACTGGCTCTCCGACGCGACCACCCCGCCCTACCCGGGCCCGGGGAACACCGGCTACATCCACTACGGCTTCGGCCGGGCCCTCGACTCGGTCTTCCCCGCCGTGAAGGAGGCCGTCGCCGACTTCCGCGACAACGACCAGAGCGTGTGGTTCACCGGTCACAGCCTCGGCGGCGCGCTGGCGATGCTGGCGGGCTGCCGCATGTACCTCGAAGAGCCGCGCCTGCAGGCGGACGGCATCTACACCTACGGCCAGCCCCGCACCTGCGACCGGCTCCTGGCCGCCTCCTGCAACAAGGGCTTCAAGGACCGTCTGCACCGCTACGTCAACAACAACGACATCGTCCCCCAGCTCCCCCCGGAACCCGCCTACACCCACGTCGAGACCCTCCACTACATCGACGCGTCCGGCCGCGTCCGCGCCTCCATGCCGCTCCTCGGCGCCCTCGGCGACCACGTGAAGGGTGCCACCGCCGATCTGCTGGCCCCCGCCGGCGACGCCCTGCGGGACCACCCCGTCAAGCAGTACGTCGCCGCCCTGGAGAAGAACCTCGTCTGAGCGACCGCCCTTCGCCCGTCCCGCGGTGACCGCGGCGGCGGGCGACCACTTCCCCCCGCCCGGGCCGGCCCGGCGCACGAGGGCATCTGAAGCTGTCCAAACCATTGATGAGCCATGTGACATGTGCCATGTTACAGCGCAGCCGTCAGCAGACGGGACCTCCTTCCTCAACAGGAGCGAATCTTGCGCGCGTTGGCCATCGCCACAGCCCTGCTCACCGCCGCCCTCGCGGCGTCCCCCACCCAGGCCGCCCAGGCGGCCCCGGCCGACCCCACGCCGGGCCACGCCTTCGCCGACCCGGCCCAACGCCCGGCCCACGGCATCGCGAACGGCGCCTCCAGCCCGACCGGGACAACCGGCGGCAAGCTGGAATCACGCATCCTGCCGATCGTCCACACCTGCGGCCCCACCCTGCGGATACGGGCCCAGGAGATGACCGCCGACCAGCTGACGGCGACCTGCGCGAGCCTCGCCAACCAGGACGCCTACTTCCACAGCGTGGTCAAGGACCCCGGCCCCGTCGCCGACGACCACAACACCACGCTCGAGGTCGACGTCTTCAACTCCAGCGCCGACTACAAGACCTACGCGGGCAGGATCTACGGCATCGACACCAACAACGGCGGCATGTACCTGGAGGGAGACCCCTCCACGACGGGCAACCAGCCGCGGTTCATATGCTACGAGCGCACCGACGTCAGCCCCGGCTGGCAGATATGGAACCTCAACCACGAGTACACCCACTACCTCGACGGCCGCTTCGACATGTACGGCGACTTCAGCGCCGGCCAGACCACCCCGACCGTGTGGTGGAGCGAGGGCCTCGCCGAGTACGTCTCCTACTCCTACCGCGGCGTCCCCTACACCGCCGCGCTGGCCGAGGCGGCCAGGCACACGTACTCCCTGCGCACGCTGTTCGACACCACCTACGCCAACAGCGACGTCAACCGCACCTACAACTGGGGCTACCTCGCCGCCCGTTACATGATCGAAAGACACCCGGCCGACGTGGCCACCGTCCTCGGCCACTACCGCACCGGGAACTGGACCGCCGCCCGCTCCTACCTCACGTCGCTGGACTACGAGAGCGACTGGAACGCCTGGCTGACCGCAGTGGGGGCGGCCGCCTGACCCACGGGCCGTCGGCCGGACCCGCGGGCCCGGCCGACGGCCGCGGACCTGACGGCCGCTCAACCGGAAGGCTCCTCCTGCTTTGCGCACCGGAAAAGCACAAGTGGACGCGGTCCGCGCCGCCTACGATCACCCGCATGCGACTTCGACGACTGTTGCACGTGTTCATGATCCTCGCCGTGGCACTGGCCGGGTGGGCCGGCGGCACCAGCGGTATCGCGTCGGCGCTGGAGGAAGGGCCGCCGCCGACGGCTCGTCAACTGCTCTTCTTCAACCACGCATACGGCGTGCTCGACCGGGAGACCGCCGACGCCATCGAGCACTCCGCCTACCTGCGCGACTTCGCGGACTTCCAGGTCCGCACCACGACCGGCTCGGGCGGCGAGACCTGGACCGGCCGCTACCTGAGGGGGCGCGAGACCTACCTCGAGCTGTTCGGCGTCGGTGACGTCCCCGGCCAGGACGGCACCCTGGGCGCCGGCGGAATGGGGATCTCCGCCGAACGGGCCGGCGACCTCGCCACGGTCACCGCCCGCCTCCACGACCAGGGCGTGCCGAATCCGATCACCTTCCGGCAGACCCGGGACTTCGGCGACGGGATCCCCGTGCCCTGGTTCGACGCCGTCTTCACCACCGGCCAGTACGACGGCTTCGGCGCCTGGGGCATGGAATACCTCCCCGAGTACTTCGCCGACCCACGCAGCAACACCGAACCGGCCTCGTACCCCGGGGACGTCGGCCGCGAACGGTACCTGCCCGACGGCTACCGCGACCACCTGATGCGCGACGTGACCTCGATCCGCCTCGCGGTCACCGCCCGCGACCTGGCCGCCACCCTGCCCCTGCTCCGGGCGGGCGGCTTCACGGTGCGCGAACTCCCCAACGGCAGCGCCCTGGCGCAGGGCGGGGGCACCACCATCCACCTGGACCCCGTGGCGCGCGAGCAGGCCGGGCTGCGCGAGGTCGAGATGTCCCTCAACCACCCGGTGGCGTACCGCCACGAGGAGCGCATCGGCCACTCGACCCTCGTCGTCGGCCCCGGCGACCGCGCCGTGTGGACCTTCGGGGCCGCGGGGTAGCGGGGACTCCCGCGTCGCCCGGATCCCCGTGCACCTGACCGGCCCCCGGCGCGTTTCCGCGGGCCAGGCCCACCCCCCCCCGCGCCGCCCGGCGACGGCCTCAGGCGTGTGCGAGGCCCGCGGCGCGGGCAGCCGTCGCGGCCGTTCCCGCCGCGGCCCGGCCGGCGCGCCCGGTCAGTTTCCAGGCGAGTGCCCGCAGGACGGTGAGGCCGGGCGGCAGGACGCCGAGCTGGCCGAGCAGGGTGAGGTCGTCGCGTACGGCCTCGTGGCGCACCACCTTGTCGTCGCGCAGACGCAGCACGTGGACGTGCTCGTAGTCGATCCGGGCGCCCGTCGGCGGGATGGCCCGGTCGAGGGCACCGTCGCGGTAGAGGACGAAGGGGCCGGTGTGCTGCCCCTGCATCCGCAGCCGCACCCATGCCCGGTCGCCCTCGTGGGCCACGTCGAGGACGGGGAAGCGCAGGTCGCTGAAGGCCGAGCGCATCCACGCCCCCGAGGCGAGGACCCCGGCCGGGCCGGGCAGCGCGCAGGCGGCAGGGGAGACGCCCGCTTCCCGGTTGCTGAAATCGGCGTGTACGTACTGGGCGGCCAGTGCCGCTTCCCCGGTCTCCAGGACCTTGAAGAGGCCCAGCGCCGCGTCCGTGACTTCGTTCCGCATCGGGATCCCGTCTCTCTTCCGGAGGGTCGAAATTGAGGTTAGGCATAGCCTATTGAATAGTTCAAGCGCCTCTCGAGTGGCTACACTGACCCCATGCCTACGAAGCGCAGTTACGTGTCCCCCCGGCGGGAACAGGCGGCCGCGCACACGCGCGAGCTGATCCTGCGGTCGGCGACCGGCCTGTTCGCCGACCGCGGCTACGGCCGGGTGACCGTCGGGGACATCGCCGCCGGGGCCGGTGTCTCACCCAAGACGGTCTTCGCGAGCCTCGGCAGCAAGAGCGACATCCTCAACGAGATCGTCGACGCGGCCGTCCGGGATTCCGGCCACGAACGAGCCCTGCGGTCCGTGCGCGTCGCACAGGACCCCGTTGCCGTCCTGGAAGCGGTGGCCCGTGGCACCCGCACCGGCAACGAGAGCAAGTACGCCGTCCACGAGGCGATCCGCAAGGCGTTGCCCTCCCACGAGGACGGCGAGGTGCTGTGGGAACGCGCCACGGCGGACTACCGCGCCGCGCTGCGTGAGGCCGCCCGGCGCCTGCATGCCCTGGCGTCGCTCCCGTACTCGCAGGAGGAGACGGCCGACCTGCTGTGGTTCTGGTTCGGCCCAGCCGGCTGGCGCACGCTGGTGGCGGAGGCCGGCTGGAGCTGGGACCGTGCGCAGGAGTTCCTCCTGCGCACCGCCACCGTCACCCTTCACGCCCCGTCCCACGAGCGGCGGTGACCAGGATCCGGCCGCCGGGAAGCACTCCAGCGCGCTTCGATGGGGGGACGAACTCTGCCTGTTCGTGAGACAGTTCATGGTCTCGTCGCCGGGGGAAGGACGGATTGTGGCGCGCGAAGAAAAGGTCATGCTGACGGCTCGCGAGGTGAGCTACTTGTGGCCGGGTGTCCGTCCTCACTCGGTGTATGTGAACGCGCTGGCCTATGGGGTGCGGATGGCAACGGACAGCTGGCCGACCACTACGGGGTACGCCAGCAAGGTGTCGTACAACGCCGACGATGTGCGCCGAGTGGCCCCGCAGGTAGCAGCCAAGCCCCTCAAGGGGCCGTCCCGGGTACCGTGCTGTCTGCTGCTGATCGTTCTGATAGTGGGGCCGTTCGTGTGGCTGGCGATATACATAGTGAGGGGGAGCGGTTGGAGCGGGTGGTGAAGGGGTGAGGCACCGGGAATCCGCCGGGTCACCGGCTGGCTGATGCGCGGTCCTGCGCCGCGCGGGCGAGGCCCCGCCGCCCCGGCCCGGTCAGTCGGCGTCGCCCGGCGCCCAGAAGGCGGCCAGGCGCGCCGCGCGGGGCCCGACGTCGCCCCAGCCGCCGTCGAAGGTCAGCACGGCGACGGCGGACTTGGGAAAGGCGGTCCGCAGACGCCCTACGAGCGGTTCCGGGCCGCCGTCGCACAGGTTCTTGGCGAGGTCGTGGACCGCCGGGTTGTGGACCACCAGCACCAGCCCGGTCACCTCGGCCGCCACCCCCCTCACGGCGGAGAGCAGGTCGTGCGCCTCGGCCTCGTACAGGCGGTCCTGGTAGACGGTGGGCGGCGGTTGGCTCAGTCGGGGCAGCATCAGCTGCCAGGTCTGGCGGGTCCGCCGGGCCGGGGAACACAGGGCCAGGTCCACGGCGAAGCCGGACCGCTCCAGCCAGTCGCCCGCCAACGGCGCATCGTGGGAGCCGCGGTCGCTGAGCGCGCGGTCGAAGTCCTCCGTGACGTGTTTGGGCACCGCCTCGGCATGCCTGACGAGCACGATCCGGCGTTCCCCTGCACCTCGCTGCGGCACGGTCCGATCCTCCCGCCTGCGCCGACCCGGCGGGTCAGCCACGTTGTCGCCGGGGTGCTGAGCCGGCACGCGGGCGCGGTGGTACGGAGAGGGGTGCGCGCGCGTGCCCGGACCCGGCGGCCGAGAGGCCGCTCGCACTTCCGGCCGCCGTCTCCAGGATAGGTCCGACCGTGCGGGCCCGCGGGGCGGCGGCCTCGTGCGGGTCCAGCAGGCCGAGCAGGGTCTCGGCGGCGCGTACGGCGGCGTCACCGCAGCAGTTGTTGAACAGCACGTGCAGCCGGTCGACGCGGTCCGCCACGGAGCGCAGGCGCGGGAGCCAGCCGCGCAGCTCCTCCCGGGTGTACGCGTGCCGGAAACGGTCCTCCTTGCCGCCGGCTCCCCAGCCCGCGCTGCGGCCGTGGAAGCGGACCACTCCGAGCGCCGGGGAGGTCACCGGGGTGACCGGCGGCATCGAGGTGGGCAGCCCCTGGGCGGTGTCCACCGCCACGGCGGTGGCGTCCAGGTCCCGCAACAGGTCGCTGGTGCGCTCCCGGCGGTCCTCGCGCCACCAGTCGGGGTGGCGGAACTCCACGGCCACGGGCCACCGCGCCGCCCGCTTCCTGGTGCGGTGCAGCACGGCCTCCGCCGCCGGGCCGGGAGTGAACCGGGGCGGGAACTGGAACAGCACGGCGCCCAGCCGGCCGGCGTCCGCGAGCGGTCGGAGGGCCGCGCCGAAACGGTGCCAGACCTCGTCGAGGAGTTCGGGATCCCCGGCGTCGTAGCCGCGGAGGTCGGCGGGCAGGGCGGCCTTGCGGGTCGGGTGGCCGGTGAGGAGGGAGAACGCCTTGACGTCGAAGAGGAAGCCCGGCGGGGTGCGTTCGGCCCAGAGGATGCCGTTGCGCACGCTGGGGAGGGCGTAGTAGCCGGAGTCGACCTCCACCACGGGGAACCGTTCGGCGTAATGCCGCAGCCGCCCCTCCGGGTCGCGGCGCCCGGGCGGGTACCACCCGCTGCCCACGAGGGCCTTGTCCGTCCAGGAACACGTCCCGATCAGCATCTCACCCATCTCGTCCCTCCGTTCTCCCCGTGTCGCATCCGCTTCCCTATCGGGCCGGCGGCACCGGGGCGGACCCGCCGGCGGGGGCGCGGCCGCCGCGGCGCGTCAGGCGGTGCCACCAGTGGTGGCGGCGGGGGTGGACGGCCCGGCCCATCCGGCGGCCCAGCAGGAGGTAGCCGAGCAGTGCTCCCGTGGTGTTGAGGATGACGTCGTCCACGTCGAAGGCGCGCCCGGTGACCAGCGCGCCCTGGATCAGTTCGACGAGCGTCATCACCACGGCCGTCACCGCCGCCACCCTCACCAGCCCGCGGGCCTGCGGCAGGAGCACCGGGAGCAGCACCCCGAAGGGAACGCCGAGCAGGACGTTCCCGCCGAGCTGCTCGGCGGCCTCCCGGACGGACACGCCGTCGAGGTACGGGCCGATCGAGGCGCCCGGGCGGGTGTTGCTGTGCACCAGCCCGGCCGACGCCGCCGACGGCTCCAGGGTGACGTGGGCCAGGGCCAGGCTGAACAGCACCGTCCCGGCGAAGGCGGCCAGCACCGCCAGGGCCCGCAGCACGGGCCGCGTGGGCGGCCCGACGACGGGGGCACGCTCCCGGGCCCTCTCCCGGGCCCTCTCCACCTCCTCCGTCCGCCGCCTCCCCTTCGCCTGGCGCAACGCGGCGAGCTTCCCGCGCAGGTCCGTCGACCGCTCCCTCCATGACCGGCTTCGTACCGTGCAGCCGCGTGTACCCCGCCGAACGGCGCCGACGCACCCGGCCCGGCCGCAACGGCCTTGAAAAAAGCCAAAACTGACGGGGCATCCGTCGCGCATGCCGGGGCAGGAGCGGTCCGTGGCACCCGACGCCCTCGGCGCGCACCGGCGCACCCCCGGACACTGGACCCCCGCCGGGCGGATCGCCGCGGCGCTGCGCCGCACCGCGGTCCGGCTCTGGGACGACGTCGCCGCCCTCTACGCCGGGGCGGGCACCCACAACCGGCTGTACGGCTCACTGGCCGGGACCATCGTGTTCCTGGTGTGGCTGTGGGTCACCAATCTGGCCCTCCTTGCCGGAGCCCAGTTCAACGCCGTGCGCGCCCGCCCGGGCGAGTAGGCGGGGCCGGGTACGCCCGCTCCGCCCTCCCGGTTCAGCCGCTCACCGGCCGGGCCGCGCCGGCCGCAGCCGCGACACCCGGGCCTCCCGGCCCGCGGTCCCCTCGCGGATGGTGTCCGCCCGGTCCATCCGGCTCCAGCCCGAACCGGGCTCGGCGTTCACCTCCTCGCGGACGTCCGTCAGCCCGTAGTGCGCGAACAGCCGCTGCTCCTCCGCCACGGTCAGCACGCTCCCGCAGTCGAGCGCCGCGCACGGAGCCCGTTCGATCAGCGAGACGGCGTACGGCAGCACAAGCCGCTCCTGCTCCAGCACGGCGTGCCGCAGCGGGGCGAACACCCCTCCCAGGCCGGACGCCCGGTCGGTGATCCGCACCCACTCGGGCCTGCCGGTGGTGTCGTCCACCAGCACGTACTCCACCCCGCCGACCCGCTGGCCGCCCTCCGTATAGGCCGCACACCCCGCCATGGCCGCCAGCTGCTCCTGCTTGATCATCGTTCCTCCTCGTGCACCTGCCGCGCGTTCCTGTCACGGCCCGGCTACCCAGACCGGGCCGCAAGAAGCGGACCCACGAGATCCGCACGAGAGGAGACCCGCACGCGTGCCGCCCCGAGCACCACCGGACGACGCGTCGCAACGTCGCCTGATGCGGCGTCAGTTGATGATCTCGGCGCGGTCGTCCGTGCGGATGGCGGCCAGACGGTCCCGCCACACCTGGAGGGCCTCGGGCGTCTGCCGTGTCCAGTCGGTGACCTCGCCGACCACCCGCAGCGGGTGCCTGCTGCGGTAGGAGCGGGTGGGGTTGCCGGGGAACTTCCGGTCGGTGACGTTGGGGTCGTTCTCGAACGCGCCGGTCGGCTCGACGACGTACACGCGCGGCTTCCCGTCACCCGCGGCGAGTTCGGCGGCGAGTCCCGCGCCGTCGCGCAACGCCGTGAAGTAGATGTGGTTCATCACGATCTCGGGCCGGTAGTTGGAACGGAAACCCGCGGTGAGATGGTCTCCGACCTGCAAATCGGCCTTCGTGCCGTGAAAGAAGGGACCTTCGTCCAACACCTCGTCCATCGACGCAGGTTATCAAGGGACGCCGCCCTGTCCGCCCGGAGCGGGGGCAGCCGGCCGGACCGGGCCGCCGCCGACCGGGGCGTCGCCAGGACCCGCGCCTGGGGGTGCCGTCTGCGGGCCACCGCCACGGCACCGTTCCGTCGTCCCGCCGCAGGCACACCCGCGGCCCGCGTCCACGCCTCCCCGCGGATCCGGCCCGGCCACGCAGCCCCCTCGGCCCGGTCCGGCGGCCCGTCCGACCACGGCCCGAGGCNGAGGCCGCCCGGCGGCCCCGCACCACCACGGCCGCAGCCCGAACCGGCCGGCCTCCGGTGCGGCCGGCTCAGACGTGCGGCTCCGCGACGCCGGAGGGAGGAGCCGCCGACTGGTTCTCGTCCGCCGGACCGCCGCGCGCGGGGCCGCGGCCGGCGCGGCGCCGCGCCTGCGGGCGCGCGGCAGGAGCCGTGAGGTACTCCAGCGTGCCGGTGACCTCCAGCAGGCGGTCGAGCTGTACCGTCCGCGCGTCGAGGTGCAGGTCCGCGCCCGCCCCGCCGGTGCGCCGGCGGACCATCAGCAGCGCGGCCAGGCCGCTGGAGTCGACGGCCGACAGCCCGGCGCAGTCCAGCCGCAGGTGGCCGAGCCCGGCATGGACGGTGAGTACCTCGTCCACGGCCGCGAGGAGGAGGTCCGCGTGGAGGTGGTCGAGGTCGCCGCTCAGCTCGACGCGCACCGTGTCCTGGGCGGCGGAGTACGTCAGGCCGAACGGGGCGGAGGGCGTGCTCGTCATTCAGCGGTCCCGGCAGGGGAGAGGGGGGTACGGGTCAGGCGGGCGGCTCCGGCCCGCAGGATGGCGGTGGCGCGGGGGAAGTCCTGGAGCTCCCGTCCCAGGAGCTCCAGCGCGGGCCGCAGTGAGGCGGACGGGACCCCTCGGGCGTCGAGGACTCCGGCGGTCCATTCCAGGAAGCCGCAGAAGAGGTCCTCGTCCCCGGTGTAGAGGGCGGCGGCGAGGAATTCGACGATGTGGGAGAGGTCCTCGGCCGTGTGCTCGCGCTGGACCTCGGAGTAGGTGCGCATCGCCGGGCAGGCGTCCGCCAGTTGCCCGAACACGGAGCCGACCAGCTGCGGGCGGCTGCGGGCGACCAGGGTGTACTCCTGGTCCCTGAGGTGGGGCAGGTCGTCGATGGCGTGGTGGCCGGGGCGGACCCGCGGCAGCGGGCCACGGGCCAGCGCGTCGGCGGCGGCCCGGGCGTCCGGCGCCCAGCCGTCCGCGCCGAGCAGGCGGGCGTAGCGGCTCCCGGGGCCGAAGGCGGCCCCACCCACGAGCACGGGGGTCCCGACGGCCTGGCAGGCGGTGATGGCGGCGTGGGCGGCGGGCAGCCGCGTCGCGAGGGAGCCGGAGAGGGCGACGAGGTCCGGCCCGGTCCGGTGCAGGTGTGCGACGAGGTGCGGGGCGCTCACCTGCGCCCCAAGGTAGTCGACGCGCCAGCCCCTGAGACGCAGTACCTCGGCCAGCAGCCGGGCCGGCAGGGCGTGCCATTCGCCCTCCACGCAGGCCACCGCGACACGGCCGCGCGTCGGCGCCGTCTGCGCCGAGGGGTGCAGGGTGAGGGCCGTGACGGCCCGGTCGTTGATGGCGGTGGCGGCGTGCTCCTGGGCCACCGTGATGCGGTCGGCCGCCCACTCCCGGCCGACCCGCCGCTGCACGGAGGCGATGACGTCGAGCAGGAGGTCCTCGGCGCCCATGCCCTCCTCCAGCGCGCGGACCACCGCGCCGATCGCGGCGGACTCGTCGAGCGCCATCACGGACTCCCACACCCGCGCGCGGAGTTCACCGGCCGTGGCCGGCGGCGCGGCGGTCCCGGGGGAGGCAGGGGAGGGGGCCGGTGCCGTGGTGTCGTAGGGGCTCACGCGGTGAACCGCCCGCGGGTGTGGCCGTCCACGGCACTGAGGTGGTTGGTGCGCGGCGCCGCGATGACGACGACGGCCATGTCGTCGTGGCGGCCCGCCCCCACCCACTGAGAGGTGAGCATCTGGACGTGCTCCACCACCGCCTCGGCGGGCATCGCCGCGCACTGCGACAGAGCGCGGCGCAGCCGCTCCTCTCCGAACATCGCACCGCCCATGGGCCCTCCCCGTGCCTCGCTGATTCCGTCGGTGTACAGCACACAGGTGTCCCCGGGGGCGAGGGTCACCCGGGCCGTCTGCGTGGTGATCTCGGGCAGCGCGCCCACCAGGGTGCCCTTGGTGCGTGCCTCCTCCACCCGGCCGTCGGAGCGCAGGATCAGCGGCGCGGGGTGCCCGGCGCTCGTCAGGCGCAGCCGTACGGCGTTGCCGTCCCGGGCCGCGGAGGCGAGCACCATGGTGGCGAAGCGGGCGTTCTCGGTGTTCAGCAGCGAGGTGTTGAGCAGGCTGAGCATCCGGTGGTGGTCGTCGGCCATCGGCAGGAGGGCGTGCAGCGTGTTGCGGATCTTGCCGGTCATCACCGCGGCCTCCAGCCCCTTGCCGCACACGTCGCCGAGGACGACCAGGGAGGGCGCGCCCTCACCGGTGGCGGGGTGGACGTCGTAGAAGTCGCCGCCCACCCGCTCGTGGTCCTTCGACGGCCGGTAGCCGCCGGCGTACTCCACCCCGCAGACCTGGTGCAGCGAGGGCGGCAGGAGCTCGCGCATCAGCGTGTCGGTGATCGACGCCTGCTCCGCGTAGAGCCGGGCGGCCGACATCGCGGCGCCGGCGCGGGCGGCGAACAGCCGCGCGAACACCTCCTCGCCCTCCGTGAACGCCTCGGCGCCGCCGTTGCGCAGCAGCACCAGGGCGCCCGCGGGCACTCCGTGCCCGGGCAGGGGCGTGATCACGATCGATCCGAGGGCGACGAGACCCTCCGGGACCAGCCAGGCGGGCGCGGCGGACGGGTCGAGCCACCGGGACGGGACCGGCGGGAAGCCCTGGAGCGCCTCGGCCAGCCCCGGCACCTCCCCGGGGTCGACGGCGACGCGCGACACCGACGGGCTGCCGCCGCGGACGCACGAGACGACGGGGAGCAGGAGGCCCTGCGCGGGGGCGATCACCAGGGCCGCGTCCGCGAGGTGGTCGGCCGCCATCTGCGCCGTGACGTCCATGCAGCGGTCGAGGTTCAGGGACGACAGCAGGAGGTTGGAGGAGCGGACCAGGAACTCGGTGCGTTTGCGTTCCGTCCACAGGGCCTCCCGGGCCAGGCGGTGGTCGGTGTCGTCGACCAGCCACCACGCGACCGTGCCGTCGTCATGAGGCGTCGGGTGCGCCTCATAGGAGCGGTCGCCGACCCGCCCCTGGACGGTCCGGGCACCGGCCGGCGGGCGCTGCGCGGGGACGGGGACGGTGCAGCGCGCGTGAGCCGACACCAGCCAGCCGGGGACCGCGCCGGCCAGCGCCGCGCCCGGGCGGGCGTCGGGGAACACCAGCCCCGCCGCCTCGTTGACGTGGACCACGACCGCGTCCGCGTCGGCCACCAGCACCGGGTAGGGGGCCTGGCCCCACGGCCGGGCCCCGGTCGGCGAATTCGACGTCGTCTCGGTGGAAGGAACCAAACGCTGAAGGCCCGCTGCGCGGACCCCTCACCCCTTCATCGTGTTCATCACGTCGGAAAGACCTCGGAACAACAGTTGTCCTACGGCAACCATCCTCCATGGGCCGTACGCCGTGCAACCGGACCCCCGCGCACGTGGGAGGACTCATCCCCCCGGGTGACGGCGGTACGGGTGACCGGATGCGCGGTACCCGGTACGGATATACCGCGCGCGGTGGGGGAGGATGGTCCGGTGACCGGAGGGAAAGCGGTCGTCACCACGACCACAGAACGCGAAGCGACCGTCATCCGCCTGCAGGGCGAAGTCGACGAGGACGACACGCCGTTGCTGGCCCGGGCCCTCGGGCAGGCGGCGCAGGGCGGCCCGCCGCGCACCGTCGTGGACCTGTCGGGTACCCCTTTCGTGGACTCCTCGGTGCTGCACGCGCTGCTCGCCGCGCAGCGGGCCCACGCCGCCCGCGGCCGCGTGCTCGTCCTCGCCGGCCCGCTGCAGACCGCCGTCCGCAGGCTGTTGGACGTCACGGGAGCCGCACATGCCTTCCGCATGGCCGACAGCCTCGCGACGGCGATGACGTGCTGACCCCCACCGGACGCCCCGGGACGCGGCGGCACGGTACGACCCGTTCGGCGATGGGCAGGCGATGAGCATGAACCACCCACCCCTGCCGTCCCGGCCGCTCCACGGCGCGCGGCGGCAGCCCGAGGAAGGGCTCGGCGCCCGGCCCGCCACACCGCCGCCCGAGTCGGCGGCCGCGGCCCGGGAACACGTCCGGGAACTGCTGCTCCTCGCGGGCGTCAGCCTCGACAGCGTCCCGGCCGCGGACGCCCTGCTCGTCACCTCGGAGCTGGTCACCAACGCGATCCGGCACGGCCACGGCGTCACCGCCTTCCGGGCCGACATAGCGGACGGCGTCCTGCGCCTGTCGGTCGCGGACGCCAACCCCCTCCCGCCCACGGCCCGCACGGGGTCGGCCGAGCACCCCGGCGGTTACGGCTGGCCCCTCGTCCAGCGTCTGGCCGAGCGCGTGGACTGCACCACCCGGGCCGACGGCAAGACCATCACCACGGCCCTCCGCCTGAGCTGACCCGG
>NZ_JZWV01001809.1 GCF_000966975.1 Streptomyces katrae
CCCCCGGACTCCGTCCGGGGGTACCCCCAGGCGGGGCTGGATTCTGCGCGCCCGGGGCCGCCAGGCGTGGCGAGCTCCCGCCGGGCCGGCTGAAGTGCGCGCACTTTTGCGCGGCTGCCGGAAGGCGTGACGAGCTTCCGTCCGGCGGGCTGGGGTGCGCGCAGCGCACTTGCAGCCCCGCCGGCGCTTGAGGCGCGGGCGCGGTAGCGCC
>NZ_JZWV01001810.1 GCF_000966975.1 Streptomyces katrae
GGTTGAGGCGGGAACGGAGGAAGGGCGGGCAGGGGACCAGCCCCGCAGGGCCGCGGGCCGGTCGCACGGGGGCGAGGGGCGAGACCCGGGACCGGGCGCGGCCCGGGGCGGGGAGAGGCCCGGCGGGGGTCCACGTCACGACGTCACCTTCCTGGGGTCGGGGTACCGCTCGGGGCCGGCTGGGCCGGGGTGTCGGGGTTCTGGCCGGCGGCCCCGGCCGGGGACGGAGGCTGCGGGACCGGCGGGGCCGGCGCCGAGGGCTGCGGGGCGGGCGGAGCCACCGACGGCGGGGGCGGGGCCTCGGCC
>NZ_JZWV01001811.1 GCF_000966975.1 Streptomyces katrae
CCGGCCGCTCCCGCGCCGAACACGGCGGACAGGACGAGGAAGGCCAGCGCGGCGAGGAGGACGAGTCGGGGACGGCGGGTCACGCCTTCCCCCGCACGACGGAACATGACGCCTCCGGTCCGGACGGGAGCTCCGGCACCCGACGGTGCGCGGGGCGGTGGACATCCACCGTGCCCGGGGGGAGGTACGGGGCCGTAGCCCCGGCTGTTCGTTACTTGACAGCCGCCCGGAGGTACGCCTCCAGCTCCGCGGCCCCCGCCAGCAGGGCCCGTCCGCGGGCCGACAGCCGGGCCCGCCAGGCGCCGA
>NZ_JZWV01001812.1 GCF_000966975.1 Streptomyces katrae
GACGGCCGCCTGGGGCTGATACCCGCGCCAAAAGGCGACGGAATGGTTCTCCGCGTACCCGAGGCGCAGCGGATCGCTACGCGCTCCTCTTTGCTCGGCGTCCGGCCGCCGTCGTGAGCTGGGATGCCCTGCGGATTGTCTTTTGGTGCCGTCACCAGCCCAGACGGCGGCCGGACGCCGAAATGTCGGCCCCGGAGGACCATCTCGTCGTCCTTTGGTGCGGGTATCAGCCCCGGACGGCGGCTGGACGCCGGAATTCGAGGAGCGCGTAGCGATC
>NZ_JZWV01001813.1 GCF_000966975.1 Streptomyces katrae
TTCGAGGAGCGCGTAGCGATCTTCCGCGCCCACCCGCACCGAATGCCGGTCTGTTCGTCCTTTGGTGCGGGTATCAGCCCCAGATGGCGGCCGGACGCCTAGACCTGGGCAGCGCGTAGCGATCTGCCGCGCCTGAGTGCTCCGGAGGACGATCCGCTCGTCATTTGTGTGCAGGTAGCAACCCAAGACGGCCCTCCGACGCCGGAATTCGAGAAGCGCGTAGCGATCTGCGGCGCCCCCCGGCCCCGGAGGACGACTCCGTCGTCCTTTCCTGCAGGCAGCGACCCCAGACGGGC
>NZ_JZWV01001814.1 GCF_000966975.1 Streptomyces katrae
GTCGAGAGTTGTGTCGGGCTGTTCAGACGGGTCTTCACTGCATCGTGTGGCTCGGTATATCTGCGCACTGCGCAGGTATACCGACCGTTCAGCGACCACGCCGACCTGCCCCACACCTGGTACCAGGCATCCGTCCGCTACAACTGGCGCAACGGAGAAAAACTCATCCCCACCACCTGGCCCGACACCAACCCCACCCCGTAACCGCCGCCACATACCGGGGATCACGGAACCTGCGCAGTACTCAACCAACCTGCACAGGCAAGCCCGGAGCCAAAACACCACACGTCAAACG
>NZ_JZWV01001815.1 GCF_000966975.1 Streptomyces katrae
GCGAGGTGATCCGAAGGAAACGCCCTAGCGGCTGACCCCGACCACATGGTGCGCCGCACCATCGCGACCCATCCCCGACTTCCGGCTGAGGACCTGACGCGGCTGCTGTCTGATCCGTCGGAATCCGTCGCGGCCACTGCAGCCGCAAACCCGAACCTGCCAACCACAGGGATGCACCAGCTACTCGCCCTCGCAGGCTTGTGACGCTCGATTGTGCGCGGCCGGTACCGGACCGGGATGCTGAAGGCCGCTGAGTGGCCACGCGTGAACGTACTGGGGGCCGGTCTGCCGAA
>NZ_JZWV01001816.1 GCF_000966975.1 Streptomyces katrae
CGTTCACGGAGCTTGCCGATGCCGCCCTTGACGGTGGATTTGATCGCCGAGAGGACGGCGGTGGGGAGGGGGCTGTGGTGCTTGTGGGTTTCCATGGCGGTGAGGAACTCGGGTTCCGTGAGGGTGGTCGTCACGCCCATGTCCGCCATCGTGGCCAGGTAGGCGTCCCGGAGGCGTGAGTACCAGGCGTCGAGGTAGGCGCCGTGCTCCGGGCGGATCCAGGCTTCGGTGGGGCGCACGTCGTGGCCGAGTTCCCGGGCGTAGGCCAGGGTCGGGGTCGCGTACCAGGC
>NZ_JZWV01001817.1 GCF_000966975.1 Streptomyces katrae
GCCCGCGGCCTGCCGGTGCTGGGCTGCCGAGGCGAGAGGTGCTGCGGCCACCAGCGCCGCCGACGCAATGACGGCAGTCGCGGCTATCCGCATATGTACGAGGATTCCTTCCGAAGAAAATACCGGCGGGCAAGCGGAACTCGCCCGGAAAGGTGTTTCCGGCAGCCCCGAACAGGTGTACATGGGGGTCGGTGTCCGGGGGTACACCAGCGGCTGACATCCGTACACGGCGCGCCGCAACCCCAGTTCACCCGGCCGCGACCGGACGGCGTTGTCCGGTGCGGCG
>NZ_JZWV01001818.1 GCF_000966975.1 Streptomyces katrae
GTCCAGGGCAGCTTGGGCCCGCGTGCCGGCCGCGGCCAGGGCGGTGGTGTCGTCACCGCGTGCGCTGGCGTAGATGAGGGCTTGCTCGCTGGCGAGTTTAGCTGCGTAGCAGGCGACTGCGTAGCCGTTGATCGCCGTGGTCACGTTGTCCGTCGGGCGGTCCGCAGGTGGCAGCGGGCCGACTTCGCCGCACCGCAGGCTTGCGGCTGCCACGTCCTGGCAGAGGACGGGCAGTTGAGCAGCGGCGTTCCACCCGTTGAGGGTCTTGCCGTCCATGTGGG
>NZ_JZWV01001819.1 GCF_000966975.1 Streptomyces katrae
CTGGCTGCGGCCACGCGTCCGGGGCGGGCTGCCGTGTACTCGCCCCTGGCTGCGGCCGCACACCCGGGGCTGGCCGCCACGCACCCCGTGCTGGCTGTGGCTGCGTGTCCGGCGCTGGCTGCCACGCAGCCGGTCCTGGCTGTGGCTGCGCGTCCGGCGTCGGCTGCCGTGTACTCGGTCCTGGCTGCGGCCACGCGCCCGGCGTCGGCCGCCGCGTACCCGGCTGCGGCTGCGTGTCCGGGGCCGGCCGCCACGCACCCGGTCCTGGCT
>NZ_JZWV01001820.1 GCF_000966975.1 Streptomyces katrae
GCGAGGAACTGGTTCGCCAGCCCGAGTGCGATACCCGCCTTGTCGGTGTCGCGGGCCCACACCCATTGCGGGGAGACGGTCTGGGACATGTCGGAGACCATGTTCATCTCCAGGACCATCTGCTGCACCGACGGGTTGTTCGCATCGCAGTAGCGCGAGACGCGGTCCCAGAAGGTCTTGTCCTGCTCGGCCCACCACACGTGCAACTGGTTCGTGAGGATCTCCTTCTGCTTCGGGGTCGTCTCCTTGTCCGACTTCCGCTCCTTCCC
>NZ_JZWV01000355.1 GCF_000966975.1 Streptomyces katrae
CTCCAGCCCTCAGTCCCCGTCCTCCCTCTCCCTCTCCGCCATCCGGATCACACACACGGCGACCGCGATCATCAGGGCCGCGTCCGCCTCCTCCCGGACCTGTCTCTTATACACATCTNCCGTACGTCTCCCGCACCCGGTACCACTGCCGGGAGATCAGTGCGAGCAGCTCCCCCTCGTACTCGACCTTGAACTCCCGGTCCAGGATCCGCCCACTGACGTCGAGCTCCGTCCCCTCGGACATCGTCACGCGGAAGTGGTTGCGCAGCAGGGACAGCCGCTTGCGGCGGATCACCGCGAGCCGCTTCCCGTCCCGCTCCAGGGTCATCGCGTCCCGCACCCCCGGCAGCCCGAGCCCGCCGAACAGCCGCTCCCGCAGGGTGATCAGCACCCGCCCGTCCGGATCCTCCAGCTCCAGGGTGTCGCGCAGCCGCAGCGCCTTCCCGTCGACGAGGAAGGCGTGCCGGCCGTCCTCGTCCTCGATCCAGTAGTCGTCCCCGATGGCCAGCATTTTGTCCCGAACGAGGTATTTCATTCGGAGATCATTTCCCGGGATAGGTTGCCGTCATGCCCCTTCTCTACGTCACCGACCTCGCCTACCCGGCCCGCGGCCGCCGCTACGGCGACGAGGACGTCTTCCTCACCTCCCGGCTGCGCGAGCACTTCCCCCTCGCGCTGTGCCACCCGCTGGACGCGCGCGCCCTGATGCCGGGCTTCGACGCGGTGATCGTCCGCAACAGCGGACCCGTGCTGCACTACCAGGAGGCCTACGAAGCCTTCCGCGCGGCCGCGCTCGCCTCCGGGACCCGCGTCTACAACCCGCTCACCGGCCGCGCCGACATGGCCGGCAAGCAGTACCTCCTCGACCTGACGGCAGCCGGGTACCCCGTCATCCCGACCGTGGACGACCCGGCGGACCTCCACCTCCTGCCGCCGACGGACACCTACGCCGTCAAGCCCAGGCAGGGCGCCGACTCCATAGGCCTGACCTTCACCGAGGCCCCCGCCACCCGCCCGGGCGAGTCCCTCATCCAGCCCCGGATCGACTTCGCCTACGAGGTCTCCTTCTACTTCGTGGACGACGCCTTCCAGTACGCCCTCCACGCCCCCGACCCGGCCCGCCGCTGGGAACTCGTCCCGTACGAGCCCACCCCCGAAGACCTGGCCTTCGCACGCCGCTTCATCGCCTGGAACACCCTCGACCACGGCATCCAGCGCGTGGACGCCTGCCGGGCCCCGTCGGGCGACCTCCTCCTGGTCGAACTGGAGGACCTCAACCCGTACCTCTCCCTGGACCTCCTGCCGGCCCCCGTCCAGGACTCCTTCGTCGAGGCCCTGGTCAGCTCGCTGACGGCGTTCCTCGCCGCCGGGACCTGAGCAGCAGCCGTCGCCCGGGCAGCTCCACCCAGACGTGCAGGGCCCACGCGAGGGCCAGCGACACGCAGAAGACCGCCGCCGTCGCGAGCAGCCCGCCCCACAGGCCCAGCTTCGGATGCCCGCCGAACAGGCTCTCGCCGGCCCGGATCACCAGGATGTGGACCATGTAGAAGGCGAAGGACACCTCGCCCAGCTTCACGCTCAGCCGCCCCCGCCAGGGCGAGGGCTCCCCCCGCAGGTCGGCCTGCGCGGCGGCGGCGATGAGGGCGGCGTAGCCGACGACCGTGCAGGCGGCGGCCCGGTAGGCGTAGTCGGCCTGCCCGCTGAGGAAGTACCCGGCCATGGTCAGCGCCAGCGCCACGCTCAGCCCGGGCCCGCGCCAGCGCCCGGCCCGCACCAGCTCGGCGAGGGCGATGCCGAGCACGAACTCGGGGAGGCGGTACAGGGGGAAGAACATGTTCGCCCAGATCGCCCCGTCCGGGAGCCCGCTGAGCTCCATCCAGGCGGGAAGGGCGACGACGGCCGTCAAGCACACCGCAGCCGCGCCCGCACTCGCCCGCCACCCCAGCCGCCGCAGCGGCCACAGGAACAGCGGGAAGAACAGGTAGAAGAACGCCTCGGCGGCGAGCGACCAGCTGACCGGGTTCAGCCCCTGGAAGTACGGCACCCGCGCCACCCAGGCCTGCACCAGCCCCAGGTTCGCGGCGACCGGCCCGGCCGCCGGCTTCTCCCCGGCCCCCAGCAGCCACACCAGCACCAGCGCCGCCGCGGCCGTCACCAGATGCAGCGGATACACCCGGGCGAACCGCCGCCGCCAGAACCGCACGACCCCCCACCCGGTGGGAGTCCGCGCGGCCGACCAGGCGAGCACGAACCCGGAGAGCACGAAGAAGAACGAGACCCCGGTGTTCCCCACCCCGAACGCGGCCCCCACGAGGCCCTGCGCGCGCCCGCCGAAGTACTCGACGATGTACACGTGGTAGAGGAACACCATCAGCGCGGCGGTCCACCGCAGCCCGGTGAGCGACGGCAGCCCGACGACCCGCCCGACGGCCTCGCCGTCCGCCTTCGTTTCTTCACGCCTGGATATGACCACTGCCGCCGACATGCGCGGCAACGTAACACGGCCTCCGCTTGATCCATTGCGCCCGCGGGGCGACGCCCCTCTCCGCTTCCCGCAGCACGCTCGTGATCCGCCGTTCACGAGCCAATGGCAAGCTTGAAACATGAACGATGCTGCCCCGGCGCCCACCCCCGCGCCCGCGCCCCGCCGTGCCCGTGTCCGAGCCCCCGAGCTGATCGGCAAGGGGGGCTGGCTGAACACCGGAGGCAAGGAACTCACCCTCGCTGACCTGCGAGGGCGCATTGTGATCTTGGATTTTTGGACCTTCTGCTGCATCAACTGCCTGCACGTCCTCGACGAGCTGCGCGAGCTGGAGGAGAAGCACCGGGACACCGTGGTGATCATCGGGGTGCATTCGCCGAAGTTCGTCCACGAGGCCGAGCACGCCGCCGTCGTCGATGCCGTCGAGCGGTACGAGGTGCACCACCCCGTGCTCGACGACCCCGAGCTCGCCACCTGGAAGCAGTACGCGGTGCGGGCCTGGCCCACGCTGGTCGTGATCGACCCCGAGGGGTACGTCGTCGCGCAGCACGCCGGTGAGGGGCACGCGCACGCCATCGAGCGGCTCGTCGAGGAGCTGGAGGCCGAGCACGAGGCCAAGGGGACGCTGCGGCGCGGGGACGGGCCCTATGTGGCGCCCGAGCCCGTGGCGACCGATCTGCGGTTCCCCGGGAAGGCGGCCCTGCTGCCGTCGGGGAACCTGCTCGTCTCCGATTCGACGCGGCACCAGCTCGTGGAGCTCGCCGCCGACGGGGAGAGCGTCGTGCGGCGGATCGGCAGCGGGGAGCGCGGCTTCGGGCCGGAGGCGTTCAGCGAGCCGCAGGGGCTCGCGCTGCTGCCCGACGGGCGGGTGGTGGTCGCCGACACCGTCAACCACGCGCTGCGGGTCTTCGACCCCGCCACGGGGGCGGTGGAGACCGTCGCCGGGACCGGGCGGCAGTGGTGGCAGGGGTCGCCCACCTCCGGGCCGGCCCTCGAGGTGGACCTGTCCTCGCCGTGGGACGTGGCCTGGTGGCAGGGCCGGGTGTGGATCGCCATGGCCGGCGTGCACCAGCTGTGGACCTGGGACCCGGAGGCGGGGACCGTGCAGGTGGCGGCCGGGACCACCAACGAGGGGCTGGTCGACGGGCCCGCCGCCGAGGCCTGGTTCGCCCAGCCGTCCGGGCTCGCGGCCGCCGGGGACCGGCTGTGGATCGCCGACTCCGAGACCAGCGCGCTGCGTTACGTGGAGCGGGAGGAGGAGGGGTACGTCGTGCGGTCCGCCGTCGGGACCGGGCTGTTCGACTTCGGCCACCGGGACGGCGACGCCGCCCAGGCGCTGCTCCAGCACCCCCTCGGGGTGACGGCCCTCCCGGACGGTTCGGTCGCGGTCTGCGACACGTACAACCACGCCCTGCGGCGGTTCGACCCGGCCACCGGGCAGGTGACGACGCTCGCCACCGATCTGCGCGAGCCCAGCGGCGCCGTGCTGGTGGGCGAGGACATCGTGGTCGTGGAGTCCGCCCGGCACCGCCTGACCCGGCTGCGGCTGCCGGAGGAGGCCGTACGGGTGGAGTCCGTCGCCCACCGTACGCAGCGGGCCGCCACCGAGGTGGCGCCCGGCACGCTCCGCCTGGACGTGGTCTTCCAGGCCCCGGCGGGCCAGAAGCTGGACACCCGCTACGGGCCCTCCACCCGGCTGCTGGTCTCCTCGACCCCGCCGGAACTGCTCGCCGAGGGGGAGGGCGCCGGGACGGACCTGTTCCGGGACCTGGTGCTGAACCCCGACGTCACCGAAGGGGTCCTGCACGTCTCGGCGATGGCCGCCTCCTGCGACGACGACCCCGCGAACGAGTACCCGGCCTGCCACGTCCACCAGCAGGACTGGGGGGTGCCGGTCGTCGTCGCCGAGGACGGTGCCGCCCGCCTGCCGCTGGTGCTGGCGGGGATGGACGGCTGAGGACGCCCCCGGGCCGCCCTGAGCGGGTCCTTCCTGGGGGGTCAGCCCTCCAGGAAGGACAGCAGGGCGTTCGCCAGGAGGAACGGGTCGTCGGAGCCGCAGAGTTCGCGGGCCGAGTGCATCGAGAGGATCGCCACGCCGATGTCGACGGTCTGGATGCCGTGGCGGGCGGCGGTGATCGGGCCGATCGTCGTGCCGCACGGCATCGAGTTGTTGGAGACGAACGTCTGCCACGGCACCCCGGCCCGCTCGCAGGCGGCGGCGAAGACCGCGCGGCCGCTGCCGTCGGTGGCGTAGCGCTGGTTGACGTTGACCTTCAGGATGGGGCCGCCGTTGGCGCGCGGGTGGTGCGAAGGGTCGTGGCGCTCCGCGTAGTTGGGGTGGACGGCGTGCCCGGTGTCGGAGGAGAGGCAGATGGTGCCGGCGAAGGCGCGGGCCTTGTCCTCGTAGGTGCCGCCGCGGGAGAAGACTGAACGTTCCAGCACGTTGCCCAGGAGCGGGCCGTCGGCGCCGGTGTCCGACTGGGAGCCGTTCTCCTCGTGGTCGAAGGCGGCCAGCACCGGGATGTGGTCCAGCTTGCCGGAGGCGGAGACCGCGGCGAGGGCGGCGACGCCCGCGTGCACCGACACGAGGTTGTCCATGCGGGGGCCGGCGAGGAGTTCGCGGTCGCGGCCGAGGTAGGCGGGCGGCTCGATCGAGTGGACCATCAGGTCCCAGCCGGCCACCGAGCCCTGGGGCAGGCCCTCTTCCTCCTCCAGGAAGGCGATCAGGTCGCCCTCGCGGGCCTCGCCCAGGCCCCAGATCGGCTGCATGTGCCGCTGCTTGTCGAGCTTGAGGCCGTCGGTGTTGACGGAGCGGTCCAGGTGCACGGCGAGCTGGGGCACGCGCAGCAGGGGGCGGTCGATGTTGACGAGCCGGTCGGTGCCGTCCCGCAGCGAGAGCCGGCCCGCCAGGCCCAGGTCGCGGTCGAGCCAGGTGTTGAGGAGCGTCCCGCCGTAGATCTCGACGGCGACCTGCCGCCAGCCCTGCGAGCCGGTGTCCGGGACGGGCTTGACGCGCAGGTTGGGGGAGTCGGTGTGCGCCCCGATGATCCGGAAGGGGGTGTGCGCGGCCGCGCCTTCGGGGACGTACCAGGCGATGAGCGCGCCGCCGCGCAGGACGAACCGGCCTCCCGTGCCCGAGTCCCAGGCGTCCGATTCCGACAACTGCCTGAAGCCTGCCTTTTCCAGCCGCTCGGCCGCGTTGGCCACGGCGTGGTACGGCGACGGACTGGCCGTCAGGAAGGTCATCAGATCGTCGGTGTGGCCGCGGTCGAAGCGGGCGGGAGAGCTCATGTGGTTCACCTTAACGACGGTCGTGTTCGCCATGGCCGGACTGCGGCGGATAGCCGAGTGGTCGGGTTGCCGCGGGGGTGCGTGGCCCGCGGGCTCCGTGGTTCTCAGCCCGGCGGACGCTCGAATCGGCGCTGCAGCTGCCGGCGCTCGCCCCGGCGGATGCGCGGGAGCATCTCGGGGGTCTGCGGCGGGCGCTGGGCGCGTCTTTTGCGTCCGGCGCAGAAGATACAGGCCTCGCCGGGCGGGGCATCGGGGTCGATGGGCGCTCCGGGGTGTTCGGAGCACCCCGAGGCGTTGCGCGGCCGGGACAGTTCGCGGGCGACGATGAACGCCCGGTGGAGGTCGTCCGCGAGGCGGACGAAGTCCCGGTCCGGTGAGCCGAGCGTGAGGTGGAAGCGCTGTTCGTCGATGGAGCGCAGGTACCGCCGCAGCACGTCGAGGGTGTACGGGGGGTCCGGTACGGGGTAGCCGAGGCGGCGCTGCTCCACGGGGGCGGCGGGTGCCGCGGGGCGGCCGCCCTGGAGGCGCCGGCCGAGGCGCCGGCGGTCGTTGCAGATGAGGCAGCGGCCCCAGCCCTCGGGCGCCTCGGGGTCGAGGGCGCCGTTGGGGTGCTCGGGGCAGCCGGTGTAGCTCTTGGCCGGGGCGAGGCCGGCGGCCGTCTGGAAGGCGACGTACAGGGCGTCGGCCACGGGGTCGTACTCGGCGGGGTGGGCGCCTTCGTACAGGTCCTTGATCCGGTCGCCGAGGGCGCCCACGTTGGCCTGGAGCTCCTTGAGGGCGTACGGGCGCCCGGTGGGGACGGCGTACCCCCTGCCGCTGTGCTGCTGCTCCTGTGGACTCATGTCTACGAGCGTCCCACGAACCGCTGACAACCGGAGAACCCGTTTCTCCCGGATCCGGACACACCGGCGGCCGGACCCTCGACAGGAGGGGTCCGGCCACCGGCGTGTACGTACACCGCGTACAACAGGGGGGCTGCCCTAGAAGGCGGCCTCGTCGAGCTCCATGAGGGAGTTGTCGACGGACTCGGCCAGCGCGCGCTGGACCGAGACGCCCGGCAGGACCTGCGCGGCGAAGAACTTCGCGGCGGCGATCTTGCCGGTGTAGAAGGGGACGTCCTTCGCGGAGGCGGTCGCGAGCTTCTCGGCGGCCACGGCCGCGCCCTTGAGCAGCAGGTATCCGACGACCACGTCACCCGAGGCCATCAGCAGGCGGGTGGTGTTCTGGCCGACCTTGTAGATGTTCTTGACGTCCTCGCCGGTGGCGGTGAGGTCGACGATCATCTGGCCGACGATGGCCTCCAGGTCGACGGCGGCCTTGGCCAGCGCGTCGCGGGCCGGGGCCAGCTCCTCGCCGCCCACGCCCTCGGCGAGGAACTTCTTGATCGTCTCGGAGAGGACGTTCAGCGAGGCGCCCTGGTCGCGGACGATCTTGCGGAAGAAGAAGTCCTGGCCCTGGATGGCCGTGGTGCCCTCGTAGAGGGTGTCGATCTTGGCGTCCCGGATGTACTGCTCGATCGGGTACTCCTGCAGGTAACCGGAACCGCCGAAGATCTGCAGGGACTCGGCGAGCAGCGCGTACGACTTCTCCGAGCCGTAGCCCTTCACGATCGGCAGGAGCAGGTCGTTGAGGCCGATCTCGGCGGAGGCGTCCTCGCCGGCGGCCTCCTTGACCTGGATCGCGTCCTGGACTGAGGCGGTGTACAGCACGAGGGCGCGCATGCCCTCGGCGTAGGCCTTCTGCGTCATGAGCGAGCGGCGCACGTCGGGGTGGTGCGTGATGGTGACCTTGGGCGCGGTCTTGTCCATGAAGTTCGCGAGGTCCGGGCCCTGCACGCGCTCCTTGGCGTACTCCAGGGCGTTCAGGTAACCCGTCGAGAGCGTGGCGATGGCCTTCGTGCCGACCATCATGCGGGCGAACTCGATGATCATGAACATCTGGCGGATGCCGTCGTGCTTGTCGCCGATCAGCCAGCCCTTGGCGGGGTGGCGGTCGCCGAAGGTCATCTCGCACGTGTTGGAGGCCTTGAGGCCCATCTTGTGCTCGACGTTCGTCGCGTAGACGCCGTTGCGCTCGCCCAGCTCGCCGGTCTCCCAGTCGAAGTGGAACTTCGGGACGAGGAAGAGGGACAGGCCCTTGGTGCCCGGGCCGTGGCCCTCGGGGCGGGCGAGGACGTAGTGGAGGATGTTCTCCTCCATGTCGTGCTCACCGGAGGTGATGAAGCGCTTCACGCCCTCGATGTGCCAGGAGCCGTCCTCCTGCTGGACGGCCTTGGTGCGGCCGGCGCCGACGTCCGAGCCCGCGTCGGGCTCGGTCAGGACCATGGTGGAGCCCCAGCGCTTCTCGACCGCGATCTGGGCGATCTTCTTCTGGGCCTCGTTGCCCTCGGCGTGCAGGATGCCGGCGAACGCCGGGCCGGAGGAGTACATCCAGACGGCCGGGTTCGAGCCGAGCAGCAGCTCCGCGTAGGCCCAGATCAGGGAGCGCGGGGAGGTGGTGCCGCCGATCTCCTCGGGCAGGCCCAGGCGCCAGTACTCCGAGTCCATGAAGGCCTCGTAGGACTTCTTGAAGGAGGCCGGGACCGGGGCGGTGTTGGTGGCCGGGTCGAAGACCGGGGGGTTGCGGTCGGCGTCCGCGAAGGACTCCGCCAGCTCGTTCTCGGCGAGGCGGGTCAGCTCGGACAGGATGCTCTTGGCGGTCTCGGTGTCCATCTCGCCGAACGGGCCGGTGCCGTACAGCTTTTCGCGGCCGAGCACCTCGAAGAGGTTGAACTCGATGTCGCGGAGATTCGACTTGTAGTGCCCCATGGCGACGGCTCCGTTAAGGCTCGGGGAGACAGGTTCCTCGTACATACCAATCGGTAACCTCATGATGCTACCCACCAGTAATAAGACGCAACCCTTCTGCGGCGACTGTGACCAGCGTCAACCGGGTTCCGCTGGAGGGTGCCTGGGGACGGGGGCCGCTCGGTAGGCTTCGGCCCATGTACGGCTACGACCAGAACGTGAGCGCGGGGCAGCAGCAGTACGCCGCCCCGCAGCAGATGGCCGGCGGGTACGGCGAGCAGCCGCTCTACCCCGAGCCCTCGCCGCCGTCGCTCGCCGACGCGGTCCGGGCCTTCACCACCGGATCGCTGTCCGCGGAGGACTTCCAGCAGATCTTCGCGACGTCGAAGGTCTACTGCCCGCGCGGCGAGACCCCCGGGTTCCTGGCCCTGCACAACACCCAGCAGCCGGTGATCCCGATGTTCACCACGCTCAAGGAGCTCCGCCGCTACGCCGGCAAGGAGTCCAAGTACTTCGTGATCACCGGCGCCGAGGTGATCGACCTGCTGCCGACCGGGTACGGCTTCGTCCTCGACATGGAGGGTGACCACCGGATGGTCTTCGACGCCAAGGCGGTCGAGCAGATGGTCGACTTCGCGATGCGCCGTATGTACGGCTAGGGCGCGCCCGCGCCGAATCCTCCGCACCCCCCGGGAATGCTCCCGGGGGGTGCGCTGTTCTGTGCGGGTGGCAGGAAGTTCGAGATTCAACTAAACTCGACGCAGAAGGAGGTCCTGACCATGCCCGCAGTGACCGTTGAGAACCCGCTCGCGCTGCCGCGCGTCATCGCTCCCGCCGAAGGTGCCCAGGCCAGGCCCGTGCTGGGCGTGGTCGACGCCCCCTCCGGTTTCGAGGGCGAAGGCTTCCCGGTGCGGCGTGCCTTCGCGGGGATCAAGTACGAGTACCTCGACCCGTTCATCATGATGGACCAGATGGGCGAGGTGGACTACGCGGCCGGTGAGCCCAAGGGCACCCCCTGGCACCCGCACCGCGGCTTCGAGACCGTCACCTACATCATCGACGGCACCTTCATCCACCGTGACTCGCACGGCGGCGGCGGAGTCATCACCAACGGCGACACGCAGTGGATGACGGCGGGCTCGGGCCTGCTGCACATCGAGACCCCGCCCGAGGAACTCGTCATGTCCGGCGGCCTCTTCCACGGCCTCCAGCTGTGGGTGAACCTGCCGGCCAGCGACAAGATGCTCGCGCCGAAGTACCAGGACATCCGCGGCGGCACCGTGAAGCTGCTCGCCTCGCAGGACGGCGGCGCCCTGATCCGCCTGATCGCGGGCGACCTCGCGGGTCACGCCGGTCCCGGTGCCACGCACACCCCGATCACGATGATCCACCTCACCGTCAGCCCCGGCGCCGAGGTCACGCTGCCCTGGCGGGCCGACTTCAACGCCCTCGCGTACGGCCTCGCGGGCAGCGGCGCGGCGGGCGCCGAGCGCCGCCCGTTCAAGATGGGCCAGACCGTGGTCTTCGGCTCCGGCGACGGGCTGACGATCCGGGCGGACGCCGCGCAGGACTCGCGCAGCGAGAACTTCGAGGTGGTCGTCCTCGGCGGACTGCCGATCCGCGAGCCGATGGCGCACTACGGGCCGTTCGTCATGAACACCCACGCCGAGCTCCAGCAGGCCTTCGACGACTTCCAGGCCGGCCGCCTGGGCGTCATCCCCAGCACCGACGTGACCGGCCTCGGCCACCGCGGCGCCGGACAGGCCGACCCGGAGGAGACGGCCTGAGCGGCCCGGGGGCCCGGAACCCCGGGCCCGCCGCACCTCTCACGCGGGGCTCTCCGGTCCGGGCCCCGCGGCCGGCTCGGCGTACCGGGCCCGGATCTCCGACACGACGCCGGACACCGCGGCCGTCAGCGGCACGGCGAACAGCATCCCGAGGACCCCGGCGACGCCCGCCCCGGCGGTGATCGCCACCATCACGGTGGCCGGGTGCATCTGCACGGTCCGGCTCTGGACCATGGGCAACAGGACGTGCCCCTCCAGCATCTGCACGGCCAGCACCACGCCCAGCGTCCACAGCGCGATGGCCCACCCCCGGTCGGCGAGGGCCACCAGCACGGCGACGGAGCCGGAGACGAAGGCCCCCAGGTACGGGATGTACGCCCCGACGAACACCAGCGCGCCCAGCCCGACGGCGCCCGGTACCCGCAGCACCAGCAGCCCCGCGGTGATGCAGACGGCGTCGATCGCGGCGATGAAGGTCGTGCCGCGCATGAACCCCTCGACGGCCCCGTAGGCACGGCGGGCCATGGCCTCGACGACGTCCCCGGTGGAGCGCGGGGCGAGGGAGCGCAGGGCGTCGGCGGCGCGGTCGGAGTCCCGCAGGAAGAAGAACATCAGCAGGAGCGCGAGCACCGAGGTCGCGGTCATCGCGCCGACGGCCCCGAGGCTGCTGAGGAGGCCGGAGGCGGCCGTACCGCCGAGGCGGGCGAGCAGCCCCTGGGCGTGGGCGGCCAGGTCCCGCACGGAGGCGCCGGCGGCCCCGAAGTGCTCGGCGAGTTCCTGGCCGGCCTGCTTGAGGGCGCCGAGGATCTGGTCACCGGTCTTGATGAGCGCGGTCGCCACGATGTACGCGGCCCCGCCGGCGACGGCCACCACGGCCAGACAGGTCAGTACGGCGGCGAGGGAGCGCCGCATCCCCATCCGGACCAGCCGCCGGTGCAGCGGGCCGAGCAGGGCGGTGCCGAGCAGGGCGAGCAGGACCGGGGTGACGGCCGTCCTGAAGACCACGCAGAGCCAGACGCCGATCCCGACCACGCCGGCCGCCAGCAGGACCACGGCGCACCAGGCGGCGAGCCGCCGTACCGGTTCGGGGACAAGAGGGGTCGTCGGGCTCGGCATGACCTGGTCCGCCTTTCGATGGCGCGGCCCCGGATGCCCGGGGCGGGTGGTCAGGTGGCGGGCCGGGGTGACTCCCGGTCCTCGTCGCCATCCGGTTTGGATCGTTCGTACAGCTCGAACCAGATCGACTTGCCCTCGCCGCGCGGGTCCACCCCCCAGACGTCGGCCAGCATCTCCATCAGCAGCACGCCGCGCCCGCTGGAGGCCATCTCCCCCGGGTGGCGCTTGTGCGGCAGCTCGTCGCTCGCGTCGGCCACCTCCACGCGCAGCCGCCGGGCACCGGGCTCGCCCACCGCCTCCGCGACCAGCAGCGCGTCCCCGTCGGTGTGGACCAGCACGTTCGTCACCATCTCGGAGACCATCAGCACCGCCGAGTCCACCTGCTCCGGGTCCGCCCAGTCGTGCAGCAGCTCCCGGACCTGCCGGCGGGCGCCCGCGATCCGGGCCGGCTCGGCCTGGGCGACGGTCAGCATCGTGCGCCGGGCGGGCCGTACGGGATGCGCCGCGGCGGTCCCGCAGCCGCAGCTCGGGCTCTCACGGCACAGCAGCACCACGGCTATGTCGTCCTCGCGGCGGTCGGCCAACGGGCCGGTGGTGTGGTGCGAGGACGGCCCGTGCACGGCCTGGACCAGCAGGTCGGCGAGGCGTTCGAGGTGGTTCTCCGCGTCCCCGGCGCCCTCGGCGGGGGCGGTGCGGCCGTGCGCGTCGGACTCCAGGATCGCGCGCAGCCGCGCCCAGCCCGTGTCCAGGTCGTGCCCGCCGGTCTCGATCAGCCCGTCGGTGCACAGCATCAGCGTCTCGCCGGGCTCCAGGGCGAAACGGGTCGTGGGGTAGTCGGTGTCCGGGACGATGCCGAGCGGCAGCCCGCCGGCCGTCGGCCGCATCAGCACCGTGCCGTCGGCCATCCGCACCACCGGGTCCGGGTGTCCGGCCCGGGCGATCTCCAGGGTGCCGGTCCGCGGGTCGCACTCCACGTACAGGCAGGTCGCGAAGCGCGGGCTGCCGAAGTCGTCGTCGGAGCCGGGGCCCGTGCCGGGGTCCTCGTCCGGTGCGGGAGCGGAGCACAGGCCGGCCAGGAAGCGGGAGGCGCGGGAGAGCACCGCGTCCGGCCGGTGGCCCTCGGAGGCGTAGGCCCGGACGGCGATCCTCAGCTGGCCCATCAGTCCCGCGGCCCGTACGTCGTGCCCCTGGACGTCCCCGATGACCAGGGCGAACCTGCCCGAGGGCAGCGGGATCACGTCGTACCAGTCGCCGCCGACCTGAAGTCCGCCACCGGTGGGGACGTAGCGGGCGGCGATGGTCATGCCGGGGATCTCGGGGCCGAGCTGCGGCATCATCGACCGCTGGAGGCCGGTGGTGAGTTCCCGCTCGGATTCGGCCACCCCGGCCCGCTGGAGGGCCTGGGCGAGCATCCGGGCCACCGTCGTCAGCACCGACCGCTCGTCCGGGGAGAAGGTCACCGGGTGCTTGAACGCGGCCATCCAGGCCCCGAGGGTCCGCCCGGCCACGATCAGCGGCAGGAAGGCCCAGGAGGCGCGGTCGAAGCGCCGGGCGAGCGGCCAGGTGGCCGGGAAGCGCCGTCTGTAGTCCTCCGGCGTGGGGAGGTAGATCGCCCGGCCGGTCCGGACGACCTCGGCCGCCGGGTAGTCGGTGTCCAGGGCCATGTCCGAGAAGGGGCCCTCGTCGCCGGGGGCGTGCCCGTGGTGGCCGATGACCGACAGCCGGTCGCCCTCCGTCCCGAAGACGGCCAGCCCGTCGGGGCTGAAGCCCGGCATGGACAGCGAGGCCGCCACCCGCAGCACCTCGGCGGTGGAGCGGGCCTCCGCCAGGGCCCGGCCGGCGTCCAGCAGGAAGGCCTCGCGGGAGCGCCGCCAGTCGCCGGTGATCGGGGTGTGCGCCGCCGTGGTGCCGGGCTGCGGTTCGGCGATCTCCTGGATGGTGCCGATCAGCTCGTAGTCGACGCGGCCGTCGGCGGTCCGGTTCTCCAGGGGCTTGGAGCGGCTGCGGACGGTGCGCAGCACCCGACCGTCCTCGTCCATGATCCGCAGCCGGGCCTCGGCGAGGGTGCCCTCGGCCACGGCGAGGTTGACGATGCCGTTGATCTCGTTCCAGTCGACCGGGTGGAAACGCGCGCGGGCGGCCGCCTCGGGCAGCACGACGGGCTCGGCGGGCAGCCCGAGCAGCCGGGCGGCCTCGCCGTCGAGGGTGACCGTTCCGGAAGCGTTGTCCCACCGCCACAGGCCGGTCGCGATGGCGGCCAGGACGTCCTCGGTGCGCACCCGGCCATCTTTACAGGTCACCCGGCCGGGCCGCCCCTCCGGCGCCCCGAGCCGGTGCCCGGGCCGGGGCGCCGCGGGCGCGCCCGGTACGTACCGCTGCCGGACGGTAACCTTGGGAGGGTTGAGTCCACCTGGAAAACGCGTAGAACTGGATGACTGATGCATCGGTACAGGTCCCACACGTGCGGCGAGCTCCGTGCCTCCGACGTCGCATCCGACGTCCGGCTGAGCGGCTGGGTGCACAATCGTCGAGACCTGGGCGGCATCCTCTTCATCGATCTGCGTGACCACTACGGCATCACGCAGCTCGTGGCCCGCCCCGGTACCGCGGCGAACGAGGCCCTCAGCAGCGTCACCAAGGAGACCGTCGTCCGGGTCGACGGCAAGGTCGTCTCCCGTGGTGCCGACAACGTCAACCCCGAGCTCGCCACCGGCGAGATCGAGATCGAGGTCACCGAGGTCGAGGTGCTCGGCGCCTCCGCCCCGCTGCCCTTCACGATCAACACCGACGACGGGGTGAACGAGGAGCGGCGCCTGGAGTACCGCTTCCTCGACCTGCGCCGCGAGCGCATGCACCGCAACATCATGCTGCGCTCGGCCGTGATCGCCTCGATCCGCTCGAAGATGGTGGCCCTCGGCTTCAACGAGATGGCGACCCCGATCCTCACCGCGACCTCCCCCGAGGGCGCCCGTGACTTCGTCGTCCCCTCCCGCCTGAACCCGGGCAAGTTCTACGCCCTGCCGCAGGCCCCGCAGCAGTTCAAGCAGCTGCTGATGATCTCCGGTTTCGACCGGTACTTCCAGATCGCGCCCTGCTTCCGTGACGAGGACGCCCGTGCCGACCGTTCGCCGGGCGAGTTCTACCAGCTCGACGTGGAGATGTCCTTCGTCGAGCAGGAGGACGTCTTCCAGCCGATCGAGAAGCTGATGACCGAGCTCTTCACCGAGTTCGGCGGCGGCCGCGAGGTCACCTCGCCGTTCCCGCGGATCCCGTTCCGCGAGTCGATGCTGAAGTACGGCAACGACAAGCCCGACCTGCGCGCCAAGCTGGAGCTCGTCGACATCACCGACGTCTTCGAGGGCTCCGAGTTCAAGGCGTTCGCCGGCAAGCACGTGCGTGCGCTGGCCGTGCCGGACACCGCCGACCAGCCGCGCAAGTTCTTCGACGGCCTCGGCGACTACGCGGTCTCGCTGGGCGCGAAGGGTCTGGCCTGGGTGCGCGTGGGCGAGGACGGCTCGCTGACCGGCCCGATCGCCAAGTTCCTCACCGAGGACAACGTCAAGGTCCTCACCGAGCGTCTGGGCCTGGCCGCCGGGCACGCCGTGTTCTTCGGCGCGGGCGAGTTCGACGAGGTCTCGAAGATCATGGGCCCGGTCCGGGTCGAGGCCGCCAAGCGCGCCGGCCACTTCGAGGAGAACGTCTTCCGCTTCTGCTGGATCGTCGACTTCCCGATGTACGAGAAGGACGAGGAGACCGGCAAGATCGACTTCTCCCACAACCCGTTCTCCATGCCGCAGGGCGGCATGAAGGACCTGCAGGAGAAGGACCCGCTCGACATCCTGGCCTGGCAGTACGACATCGTCTGCAACGGCATCGAGCTGTCCTCCGGCGCCATCCGCAACCACGAGCCCGAGGTCATGCTGAAGGCCTTCGAGATCGCCGGTTACGAGGCCGAGACCGTCGAGCGCGAGTTCGCGGGCATGCTGCGCGCGTTCCGCCTGGGCGCCCCGCCGCACGGTGGCATCGCCCCGGGCGTGGACCGCATCGTGATGCTGCTGGCCGACGAGCCGAACATCCGCGAGACCATCGCCTTCCCGCTCAACGGCAACGCCCAGGACCTGATGATGGGCGCGCCGACGGTGCTGGAGGAGAGCCGCCTGCGCGAGCTGAACATCGCCCTGCGCAAGCCGGTCGAGACCAAGGCGGCGGACGCGAAGCCGGTCGCCGAGGCCGTGCACCCGGACGCCGCGCGCTGACGCTGCCGCTCCCGTAGCGGGAAGGGCCCGGGATCCTCGCGGATCCCGGGCCCTTCGTCGTACCGTCCGGTGCTCAGAACCGGTCGAGGACGCCCTTGAGGAGGGCGGCCGAGGTCAGTTCGGTGGGGGCCGGGCCGGCGTGGAAGAAACCGGCGTTCTCGGCGTCCAGCTTGCGCAGGAAGTCGAAGGCCTTGGCGTCGTGGTCGCCGAACGCGACGAACTGCCAGTGGATGCCGGGGGCGGTGGCGGCGGCGTCCGTGATCGCCTGCCGGGCGGGGCGGACGTTGTCGGGCGCACCGTCCGTCTGGAAGACGACCAGGGCCGGGCCCGTGCCGCCGTCCTTCTGGTACCGCTCGACGACGGCCTCGACGGCCACGTGGTAGCTCGTGCGGCCCATCCGGCCGAGCTCGGCGTGGCGGGCCTCGACCCAGGCCTCGTCGTGGCCGTCGAGGGTCAGCTCGGCCGTGCCGTCGAGTTCGGTGGAGAAGAACACCGTGTGCACGGTGGCCTCCTCGTCCAGGTGCGCGGCCAGCGCGAGGGCGTGGTCGGCGAGGTACTGGGCGCTGCCGTCCTTGTAGAAGCCGCGCATGGATCCGGACCGGTCGAGGACCAGGTACACCTTGGCCCGCGCCCCGCTCTTCCCCTTGCCCCGCAGCACCTGCCCGGCGGCCTTGTAGGCCGCCGGCACGGCCCCGCCCTTACGCCGCACCGCCGCGGCGGGGAAGGCGGGCCCGGCCGCTGCGTCCGCCTCGGGCTCGGCGTCCTGGGACTCGGCCGCCGCCTGCGGCTCGGCGTCCGCCGGGGCGGGGTCGGCCTGCGGC
>NZ_JZWV01000356.1 GCF_000966975.1 Streptomyces katrae
GGGGCGGGGGTCGGCCTGCGGCTGGGGCTCGGCTTCCGCGGCGGCCGGCCCGGTTTCTGCCGGGGCGGCGTCGGCCTGTGCGGTCGCGAGCTCGGGCTGCGGCTCGGCCTGCGGCGTGGGGGCCTCCGCCGGGGCGGCCAGGGGTTGGGCGTCCGCGACGGCTTCTGCCTCCGGCTCGGGGCCGGCCTGGGCGGCCACCGGCTCGGGGGCCTCCTGCGGCTCCGGCTCCACCTCGGCGGCGTCCGTCAGGGGCTCCGCCTGCGGTGCGGCGGGCTCGGCCGCCGCGGCCACCGGCTGGGGGGCCTCCTGTGCCTGCTGCGCGGTCGCCTCAGCGGAGGCGGCCAGGGGTTCGGCCTGCGGCTCGGCGTCGGCGTCGGCCCGGTCGGCCCGCGGCGCGGTCTCC
>NZ_JZWV01000357.1 GCF_000966975.1 Streptomyces katrae
GGCCGCCGCGGCCACCGGCTGGGGGTCCTGCGCCTGCGGCGCGGGCTCTGCGGTGGCCGGTTCGGGCTCCGGTGCCGCCTCCGCCGTCGGTTCGGCGGTCGGCTCCGGGGCGGGCTCTTCCTGCGGCTCCGGTGCGTGCTCGGCGGCGGCCTGTTCGGCCTCCGGCTCCGCCGGCGGCTGGGCGGCGTCCGGCGGGGCGG
>NZ_JZWV01001821.1 GCF_000966975.1 Streptomyces katrae
GGCCCCCACCGAGGCCGTCGCGCAGCCGGAGGCCCCGGCCGCGGGGGCGACCCCCGCGGACACGGTGCTCCAGGCCGCCGACGCCCCCGAGGCCCCGGCTGCCCCCGCCGACCCCGCCGCGGTGGCCGACGTACCGGCCCAGCAGGCCCCCGAGGCCGCCGAGGCGGCACAAACCGTCGCCGCCGACACCGAGCCCGCCCCGGCCGACGGCGAAGCCGCCGCAGAGGCCCCCGCCGAACCCCGGCCCTCCGTCGGCGAGCCGGCCT
>NZ_JZWV01001822.1 GCF_000966975.1 Streptomyces katrae
CGACACCACCCCGCACGCGGTCGTCCGAAGCCGCCCCTTCCTCCTCCTCGCCGCGGCATTCACGCTGTCGGCGTTCGCGGTCTACGCGGCCGTCACCACCCTGGTCCCGCTCGTGACCGAACGCGGCTACACCACCAGCCAGGCCGCCTGGGCCCTCGGCCTCGGCGGCGCGGGACAGACCCTCGGCCGCACCCTCTACGCATCACTCGCCCGCCGTACGGGGGCCACGACGCGCACGGTCGCCCTCATCACCCTTGGTGCCCTG
>NZ_JZWV01001823.1 GCF_000966975.1 Streptomyces katrae
TGACGATGGTCAGCGCGCGGACGTGGTCGGGGGCCCACCAGCGGGTGAGGGCGGCGAACGCGGGCTGGTAGAAGGTGGCGGACATGGCGAGTCCGGCCAGGATCCAGCCGGCGAAGAAGACCGGCAGGTTCGGGGCGAGCGCGATGACGACCAGGCCGGTGGTGCCGGTGGCCGAGCCTGCGGTCATGACCATGCGGGGGCCGTGGTGGTCGATGATCCGCCCGACGCGGATTCCGGTGATGCCGGAGATGACCAGG
>NZ_JZWV01001824.1 GCF_000966975.1 Streptomyces katrae
CTCGTACTCCATGCCCTTGGGGGCGAAGAAGGCCCCGGCGCCGTGGACGGCCAGGGCGTTGATCATCGTGCCGGTGACGGCGGCCCCGGCGAGCGGGGTGAGCAGGCCCGCGGCCAGGCCGAGGCCGCCCAGGGTCTCGGTCAGGCCGGCGACGACGGCCATGGTGTCGCCAGCCGGGTAGCCGACGGAGGTGAAGAACCCGCCGGTGCCGCTGATCCCGCCGCCGCCGAACCAGCCGAAGAGCTTCTGGAT
>NZ_JZWV01001825.1 GCF_000966975.1 Streptomyces katrae
CGGGGGCGGGGGCCTGTTCGATGATGACGTGGGCGTTGGTGCCGCTCACGCCGAAGGCCGAGACACCGCCGCGGCGGACGTGGCCGGACGTTTCGGGCCAGGCCACGGGGGCGGAGAGCAGTTCGACGGAGCCCGCCGACCAGTCGACGTGCGGGGTGGGCGCGTCCACGTGCAGGGTGCGGGGGAGTTCGGCGTTCTGCAGGGCCAGCACCAGCTTGATGACGCCGGCGACGCCGGCGGCGGCCTGGGTG
>NZ_JZWV01001826.1 GCF_000966975.1 Streptomyces katrae
CCGGCCGCTCCCGCGCCGAACACGGCGGACAGGACGAGGAAGGCCAGCGCGGCGAGGAGGACTCCGGACGGGAGCTCCGGCACCCGACGGTGCGCGGGGCGGTGGACATCCACCGTGCCCGGGGGGAGGTACGGGGCCGTAGCCCCGGCTGTTCGTTACTTGACAGCCGCCCGGAGGTACGCCTCCAGCTCCGCGGCCCCCGCCAGCAGGGCCCGTCCGCGGGCCGACAGCCGGGCCCGCCAGGCGCCGA
>NZ_JZWV01001827.1 GCF_000966975.1 Streptomyces katrae
AGTGCGGGCCCCTCCAGGCCGAAGGTGTAGGCGAGCCGGCCGGAGACGACGCTCGCGGCCCGGCCGGTCAGGAGGTAGCCCTCGACCCCTTCGGGGGCCCGGCGCAGTCCGGAGGCGTAGTCCTGTCCGTTGGAGCCGATGAAGACCCCGGAGCGGCTGCCCTTGAGGGTGGCGGGGTCGATGCCGGCGCGTTCGAAGGCTTCCCAGGTGGTTTCCAGCAGGAGTCGCTGCTGGGGGTCCATGGCG
>NZ_JZWV01001828.1 GCF_000966975.1 Streptomyces katrae
GCCCTCACCCGCCCCCCGGAAGGGCCTCCGGCCCCGCCCGGCGGGGCCCGGCACACCGCGGCCGGACGCGACCGGGCTCCGTCCGGCACGTCCGCCCCCGGGGCGGACCCGGCCCCGGGTCGCTCGGAGCTCGTGCGGCTGACCTGGGCGCAGCCCGAGGACCTGGTCGGGCACGAGCTGCGGCAGGCCGCCGAGGACGGCCGGGACGCCGGGCCGCTGCTGCGGGCCTGGCTGGCGG
>NZ_JZWV01001829.1 GCF_000966975.1 Streptomyces katrae
CTGGGGCGAGGTCACCGACCCCGCCGCCGAGAAGCTCCTGGCCCCCACCGGCTGGGTCAAGCCCGACCCCAAGGCCTACCCGACCGGCGGCGACTGGGCCGAGCGCTACCTCCAGCCGCTCGCCGACGTTCTCGGTGACAAGGTCCGCCTCAGCGCCCGGGTCACCGGCGTCTCCCGCACCGGCCGTGACCGGATCGTCGACGCCGACCGCGAGGCCCAGCCCTTCACCGTCCATGC
>NZ_JZWV01001830.1 GCF_000966975.1 Streptomyces katrae
GGTCAGCAGCAGGCCCAGGGCGGCCAGCAGGCCGACCGTGCCCCGCGAACGGCGGCGGCTCACAGCTCGTTCTTCTTCCGGCGGCCGCTCAGCAGGATGCCGATGCCCATGCCGGCCGCGGCGCCCGCGCCGATGATCCACCAGAGGTTCTGGTTGCCCGAGCCGGTCTTGTCGTCCTTGTTCTCCACCTTCTGCGCCTGCGCGTCCGGCTGCTGCGGGGCCGGGCCGGTGGCGT
>NZ_JZWV01000358.1 GCF_000966975.1 Streptomyces katrae
GACGGCTCCGCGCAGCGGTACCCGCGCCCCCTGCGGAGCTACACGGCCGACTCGGGCGCGATCCGGCTGCGGACCGCCGACTGGACGTCCTCCTCCTCCGCCGGGTCCGCCGCCAGGCGGCGCAGCCGGGGGGCGACGCGGGCATCGGCCGCCACCTCGCGGGTGGTCTCCTCGCAGTCCCACAGGCATTCGACCGCGAAGCCCGCCGCGAACGTCGGGTCCGTGCTGGCCAGTGCGCGGGCGGCGCGGCCCCGCAGGTGGGAGGAGGCCGTCTCGCGGTAGATGTGCCGCAGCACGGGGGCCGCGCAGCCGATGGAGAGCCGGCCCGCACCGTCCACGAGGGTGAACAGGCGGGGCGAGTCCGGGCCGGAGCCGCGGACGGTGTCGCGGAGGGCGCCCAGGACCAGGCCGGTGTCGTCGGCGTCGCCACGGGCCGCCAGGAGGGCCGCGGCGGCCGCTCCCAGGGCGCGGTGGACCCACTGGCGGGCGCGTTCGAGGGCGGCGGGGCCGCACATGCGCTCGTAGGCGGCGACGGCCGGCTCGTCACCGGCGGCTTCGATGAGGTCCAGCACGGCCGGGTTCTCCGGTTCGGCGAGGACCAGGTGGTGCAGGGCGGTGGCCCGGGCGGCCTCGCCCTGTGCTCCGGCGGCGGCCGCGAGGATCTCCGAGCGGTCCTCGGGCGCGGCCACGGCGGCGAGGCAGCGCGCGGCGGGCACGTGCAGCGGGGTGCCGCGGCGCAGCCCGTCGGCGGCCCAGTCGAAGACGGCCTGGACGCCCCAGCCGGGCCGGGGGCCGCTGGGGTTGAGCTGGCGCTGCCAGCGGTCGAAGGAGCCCTGCTGGCGGGCGGCGCGCAGGCGTTGCCCGTATTGCGGGAGTTCCTCCCACAGGCTCCACGGCCGGGGCTCGTAGGCGTCGCGGACGGCGGCGGCCAGCAGCGCCTCGCCCTCGGCGGTGGCCGGGAATCTGGCCAGGACCGGTGCGGCGAGGGAGCGCAGCCCCTCGTCGTCGTCGCGCAGGGCGAGCTCGTCGAGGGCCCAGGCCCAGTTGGCGCCGGAGGCGGCGTAGCGGCGCAGCAGCATGAGCGCGTCGTCACGGCCGTACGAGGCCAGGTGCCCGAGGACGGACAGGGCGAGGCCGGTGCGGTGGTCCTCCTCGTCGACGAGGTCGTCGACGCAGAAGAGGTGGGCCTCGATCTCGCGGAGGGGTCCGTCGAGGTCCAGGTACAGGCGGGCGTAGTACAGCGACCGGTTCTCGACCTGCCAGTCCTGCCGCGGGTCACGGGTCACGCACTGGTCGAGGGCCGCGAGGGCCTCCGCGCGGGGCGCCGCGAGGGCGTGCAGCGTGCCGTCGCCGCGGCCCCTCTGGAGGAGGCCGAGCAGGGTGCCGCTCGGCGCTATGACTGGTTCGAACATGGGAATGGCCTCAAATCAAGCTGGGGACGCAACCGGGAATCGGGATTCACAGGGCCGCGTAACAGCATGTGAGGACGTCCGCCGTCATGTTCCGCTCGATGTAGACCATTGCCTTCTCACTCTCGTCGGTGCTTCGCGTCCGTGCCGGCCGGTGCGGCAGGGGCTGGGTGTGGACACCCGTCGTGTCCAGCCCGCTCCTGCCCGTCCGTCATGTCCGCGAATCGAATCCGACGCCATGATGACCCAGGCGGTTTGCGCGCCGCGACCACATTTAAGGGCGTCGTGACCAAGCCGTGAGGTCGCGGACCCGTCCCGGCCCGGGCCGGGCGGGGGAATAAGCGGATTACTTGACTCCGAAGAGTTCCAGCAGGTCGGCCTTGTTGAACATGCGGGCCGTGTCCACCGCGGAGGGGGTTCCGGCGTGCGGGTCGGCCCCGCCGGCGAGCAGCGCGCGGATGACGGCCTCCTCGCCCTTGAAGACGGCGCCGGCCAGCGGGGTCTGGCCGCGGTCGTTGGCGCGGTCGGCCTCGGCGCCGCGGGCCAGCAGGGCGGTGACGGCGTCGGCGTGGCCGTGGTAGGCGGCGAGCATGACGAGGGTGTCGCCGCGGTCGTTGGTGAGGTTGGCGGGGACCCCGGCGTCGAGGTAGGCGGCCAGGGTCTCCGTCTCACCCTGACGGGCGAGGTCGAAGATCTTGGTGGCCAGTTCGATGACGTCCTCGTCGGGCGTGCCGGGCGCGTCCTCGTGCTTGCTCATCGGTCGTTCCGCCTTTCGCTCTTCCAAGTCGTACGGGGCAGGAGTCTGCCCAGGCCGGGCGGGCAGGGGGGTGCCCGGCACTGCGTCCGTACGGGTGAATCGCCAGGGTAGCGCCAGGTCGGGGACATGCGGGGGCCGGTCCGAGGCAAGGATGTCGGTGGCCCGTGCACCCGACACCGCCCGGGGCCGACGCGCCAGCCGAGAGGGGCCGGTCAAGTGAAAATCCCGAAGGTTCACCCGTATGCACCTTTTGTCGCATTGATACTTCCTGTGAGCCTGGAACAACTGATGGTGACCTTCCCGACCGTTCCGCTACCAGGAGAACTCCCATGGTCCTGTCGATCTCAGGCGTCGTGCTGCTCGGCATCATCTGCTTCCTGTTCTTCAAGAAGGACGGGATGAAGCTCACGCACGCCGTCGTCTCCGCGCTCTTCGGCTTCTTCCTCGCCGGTTCGGCCATCGCCCCGAGCATCACCGCCAGCACGGCGAGCCTCGCGAGCCTGCTCGGCGGGATCAAGCTCTAGCCCGCCCCGCCCACCCCCAGGAGACGACCGTGGCCCGGCGCCCACTCCCCCGCATCCTCACCAGTGGCAGCACCTCGCTCGCCCGGGGCCGCGACCTCGCCCGCACGGCGGCCGACAACGCCACGGACGTCCTCCATCCGCTCCTGGTCATCGGGCGCGGGCTGCGCGTCCTGGCCTCGGCCGGCCGGCGCAGATGGGCGGCGACCCCGAAGGACAAGCGGGGTCCCGCGCTGTTCCTGGGGGCGGCCTGCGTCCTCGTGGTCGCGCTCGTCCCGTACGCGCCCGTCACCGCGCTGATCGCGCTGATGGCCGCTGCGGGCTGGCACGGGCGCGACCGCAGCCCCGCGAAGACCGGGCCCAGCGACGCCGAGACCGACCGGCTGCGCTCCCTCTACGAAGCTCTCGTCCCCTACTTCTCCGCCCCTGAGGACCCGAACCCGCTCTTCGCCCACGGCGGCGGCTTCGACGACGCCTTCAGCGACTACGCCTTCGACGCCGAGGGCCGCGTCACCCGCCTGCGGATCCGCTACCCCGCGTACTTCACCGACGGGGAGGCGGCCTCGCGGGCCCGGATCGAGGCCCTGCTGCACGCCAAGTCCGGGCGTGGCCGGGAGTACCTCTTCGTCTGGGACGAGGAGGCCAACCGGCTCGACCTGAGCGTCCTGGACGCGCTGCCCACCGGGATCGCCGCCCAGCCGTTCGTGACCTCGCCCGGCGAGAGCGTCCTCGGCTTCACCGACCCCGCCGGGGTGCAGCGCACCCTGCCGGTGCTGGAGGGGGACGAGCTGCGCGACCTGCCGCCCGTCATCTGGCGGACCGGCCCGGGCTCCACCGAGCCGCACCTGCTGGCGGTGGGCCAGCCCGGCAGCGGAACGACCGGCCTGCTGCGCTCGCTCGCCCTCCAGGCCCTGCGGCAGGGCGGCGACGTGATGGTCGTCGAGGGCGGCGGGAGCAACGAGTACGCCTGCCTGGCCGGCCGCGCGGGCGTCCTGGCCGTCGAGTGCGGCCCGACGGGGGCCCTGGCCACCGTCGAGTGGGCCGCGCACGAGACCGAGCGGCGCCTGATCGCCATGCACCGGGCCCGCGAAGCCGGCCTGCCCGCCCCCGAGGACACCCGGCGCCCGCTGTGGATCCTGCTGGACCGGCCCAGCGTGCTCGCGCACCTGGCGACGGCGGAGGGACGCCCGGACCCCCTGGCCCAGCTCCAGGTGCCCCTGCGGCACGGCCGCGCCGCGCACGTCACGGTGGTCGTCGCCGAGCACTTCGACCACCTGGAGCTGATCGGCGACGCCGTCTGGCAGCACACCCGGGCCCGCGTCGTCCTCGGGCCCGCCCCCGTCCAGCAGCTCGCGGACGTCCTCGGGCTGCCCCCACACACCACCCCGGCCCCGCAGCTCCCGCCCGGCCGCGGCTACGCGAGGCTCGGCACCGGGCCGGTCCACCGGCTCCAGGTGCCCGCCACCCCGGACCCGTACGACGACGCCACCCACCCCGCGCACCGCCACGCGGTACT
>NZ_JZWV01000359.1 GCF_000966975.1 Streptomyces katrae
CGCCACGCGGTACTGGAACTGCTGCCCGAGCGGCAGACGGCGGGCCCCGGCGGCGGCGAAGGCCCGCAGGCCCCCGCCGGGCCGCTGAAGGACCAGCCCCCGGCGCAGGCCGGAGCCCTCGACGCCGGGGAACTCCCGGAGGTGGCGGCCGAAGCCCCCTGACCCTCGGGCCCGGGCACCCGGAACACGCGGGCCCGGCCGGGCCGCCCCGCGGCAGGCCGCGCGGGCCGGCGCAGGGCAGGGCGGGGCAGGCCCCCGACCCGCTCAGGCCACGAAGGTGCGGGGCGGCTCCGCCCCGCCGGCCGCCCCCGTGGCGACCAGGCGGGCCGCCGAGGCCAGGCGCACCGCGGCCTCCTCGGCCACCGGCCCGCCCACCGTGAACGGCAGCCGGA
>NZ_JZWV01000360.1 GCF_000966975.1 Streptomyces katrae
CCGAGGGGACGCGGACGCCGACCCGCTCGCCCACCTCCGCGAGCCGCGAGCCGGACAACCCGCCGGCCCGCGCCCACAGGGTGAGCCCGCCGCCCGGGACGTCGAACTCCCAGTCCGGCAGCTCCCGGCGCACCGCCGCGACCAGCGCGTCCCGGTTCTCCCGGGCCTGGGCGCGGCGCATCCCGACGGCTTCCGCCCAGCCCCCGGTCCGCATCAGCCAGTTCACCGCGAGCTGCTCCAGCACCGGGGTGCCGAGGTCGGCGTAGGCGCGGGCCGCGACCAGGCTGCGGATGACGTCGGGGGCCGCCCGGACCCAGCCGATCCGCATGCCCGCCCAGAAGGCCTTGCTGGCGGAGCCGACGGTGATCACCGTGGAGCCGGCCGGGTCGAAGGAGCAGACGGGGCGCGGCATGGCCGGCTCCGGGTCCAGCTGGAGCTCGGCCATGGTCTCGTCGGCGATCAGGACGGTGCCGGCGGAGCGGGCGGCCTCGACCATGGCCCGGCGCTGCTCCTCCGAGGCCAGGGCTCCGGTCGGGTTGTGGAAGTCGGCGACGACGTAGGCCAGGCGCGGGGCGGAGTCGCGCAGCACCTGCCGCCAGACGTCCATGTCCCAGCCGCTGAGCCCGGCGCCCATGGCGACGGGGACGAGGCGGGCTCCGGCGGCGCGCATCAGCTGGAGGATGTTGGCGTAGGAGGGGGATTCGACGGCGATCCGCTCGCCGCGGCCGGCGAAGAGGCTGCAGATGGCGTCGATGGCGCCCATGGCGCCGGTGGTGACCATGATCTGCTCGGGCATGGTCGGGATGCCGCGCTCGGTGTAGCGGTCGGCGAGCATCCGGCGCAGTGCGGGCAGGCCGGCCGGGTAGTCGCCGTGGGTGTGGGCGTACGGCGGGAGTTCCTCCAGGGCGCCCTGGACGGCCTTGGTGAGCCAGGGTTCGGGGGCCGGGAGGGCGGCGCAGCCCAGGTCGATCATGGAGCCGAGGGACTCGGGCGGCAGCGGTTCCAGGCCCCGGGCCGGGAGCGGGTTCCCGGCCGGTACGGAGGTCCAGCTGCCGGCGCCCCGGCGGGATTCGAGGAAGCCCTCGGTGCGCAGGGCCTCGTAGGCGGCCGCGACGGTGGTGCGGCTGAGGGAGAGGGCGACGGCGAGCTCGCGCTCGGCCGGCAGCCGGGCCGCGACGGGGACGCGGCCCTCCAGGACGAGCAGGCGGATGCCGTCGGCGAGGGTGCGGTAGGCGGGTGCCTTGCGGGCGCCGGGCGCCGGGGGGCGCTCCTGCTGGGAGGTGATCAGCCGGGCGAGCTGCGCGGTGCCGACCGCTGAGGTCCACTGAGCCATGGCGTCCGGTCCACCTTCGTCGGATTGGCCTCGGCCGGCGGGGGCCGGGGCCGGGATTGGATTGGTTCCGCGGCCCCCAGGGTGTCATGGTGCGGTCCACTCGGACCAGGTGGGGGCCGGGCGTCGGGCCGAGCGTGCATACTGCGCCCGTGACTGACGTACGCCGCCCCCATCCCTATCTGGACCACCCGGCCCCGATCCCCTTCGCCCACCGGGGCGGAGCCGCGGACGGGCTGGAGAACACGGCCGCCGCCTTCCGCCGGGCGGCCGGCGCGGGCTACCGGTACTTCGAGACCGATGTGCACGCGACGGCCGACGGGAAGCTGGTGGCCTTCCACGACGCCACCCTGGACCGGGTCACCGACGCGACGGGCCGGATCCGGGAGCTGTCGTGGAGCCGGGTGCGCGAGGCGCGGGTCGCGGGGAGCGAGCCGCTGGCGCTGTTCGAGGAGCTGCTGGAGGAATTCCCGGACGCCCGCTGGAACGTGGACGTGAAGGACGAGTCGGCCCTGCACCCGCTGGTGAACCTGATCGCGCGGGCCGGGGTCTGGGACCGGGTGTGCGTGGGCTCCTTCTCGGAGAGCCGGGTGGCCCGGGCGCAGAAGATCGCCGGGCCGCGGCTGGCGACCTCGTACGGGGTGCGGGGCGTGCTGGCGCTGCGGCTGCGCTCGTGGGCGATCCCGGCCGCGCTGCGGGCGGGCGCGGTGGCGGCCCAGGTGCCGGAGAGCCAGGGGGGCGTCCGGGTGGTCGATCGGCGCTTCGTACGGACCGCGCACGAGCGCGGACTCCAGGTGCACGTCTGGACCGTTAACGAAGCGGAACGCATGGAAGCTCTACTCGACCTGGGTGTCGATGGCATCATGACCGACCGGATCGACACTTTGCGCACGGTGCTGGACCGGCGCGGGGCCTGGGCCTGAAGGCCCTGAGGGCCGCCGCGTCCGGTGCGGCGGCCGGCGTCCTACGGGGAACGGCAAGGGGGCGCTCATGACCGAGCGTACGGAAAACGAAGCGGAATCCGGCGCGGGGGGCGGCGGAGCCGATGGCGCCGGAGCCGATGACGGCGGGGCCGCCGCGCGCCGGCGCGAACAGCACGGCTGGTACTTCTACGACTTCGCGTGCTCGGTGTACTCGACGAGCGTGCTCACGGTGTTCCTCGGGCCGTACCTGACGGCGGTGGCCAAGGCCGCGGCCGATGCCGAGGGCTACGTCCACCCGCTGGGCATACCGGTGCGGGCCGGGTCGTTCTTCGCGTACACGGTGTCGCTGTCGGTGATCCTGGCCGTGCTGGTCATGCCGCTGGCCGGCGCGGCGGCGGACCGGACGGGCCGCAAGAAGCCGCTGCTGGCGGCGGCCGCGTACACCGGGGCGGCGGCGACGACCGGAATGTTCTTCCTGGACGGGCACCGCTATCTTCTGGGCGGGTTCCTGCTGGTCGTCGCGAACGCCTCGCTGGCGGTCTCGATGGTGCTCTACAACGCCTTCCTGCCGCAGATCTCGACCCCGGACGAGCGGGACACGGTCTCCTCGCGGGGCTGGGCCTTCGGGTACACCTCGGGCGCGTTCGTGCTCGTGCTGAACCTGGTGCTCTTCCAGGGACACGACTCCTTCGGGCTCTCCGAGGGCGTGGCGGTGCGGATCTGCCTGGCCTCGGCGGGGCTGTGGTGGGGGGCCTTCGCGATCATCCCGCTACGCCGGCTGCGGGACCGGGCGGTGGTCCGGGAGGCGGGTGCGGCTCCGGCCGTGAGCGGCTGGCGGCAGCTGGTGGCCACGCTCAAGGACATGCGGCGCTATCCGCTGACCCTGTCGTTCCTGCTGGCGTACCTGGTCTACAACGACGGCGTCCAGACCGTGATCTCGCAGGCTTCGGTGTACGGCTCGGAGGAACTGCAGCTGGAGCAGTCCACGCTGATCGTGGCCGTGCTGCTGGTCCAGGTCCTGGCAGTGGTCGGGGCGCTGGCGATGGGCCGGCTGGCGGTCGCGTACGGGGCGAAGCGGACGATCCTCGGCTCGCTGGCCGCGTGGGGCCTGACGCTGGGGGCCGGGTACTTCCTCCCGGCGAGGACCCCGGTGTGGTTCTTCGCGCTGGCCGCGATGATCGGTCTGGTGCTCGGCGGCAGCCAGGCCCTGTCGCGCTCGCTGTTCTCGCACCTGGTCCCGGCGGGGAAGGAGGCCGAGTACTTCTCGGCGTACGAGATGAGCGACCGCGGGCTGAGCTGGGTGGGGCCGCTGGTGTTCGGGCTCACCTACCAGGTCACGGGCAGCTACCGGGACGCGATCATCTCGCTGGTGGTCTTCTTCGCACTGGGTTTCGCCCTGCTGGCGCGAGTGCCGGTGCGGCGCGCGGTGGAGGCGGCAGGCAATCCTGTTCCGGTGCGCGTCTGAGCCGGGATCCGTCCGGACTCGTGAACGAGTTCCGAACGGATTTCGACGTTATGGCAATCGGCCGGTAGTGTACGCCTTTGGCCTGCCAGGCGGACCGTTACTGCGCGTTCACGAAGTAGAGACGTTGGGTGACATCTGCTGCCAGATGTGACAAAACGGGCACTGGTGGGTACAACAAGGGGCGGCACGACGGGCGACGCATTGACCCGGAGCGGGAATCTATACCGCCGACCGGACGTTGACCGGATGACGACGACAGCGACACCTGTCCTGTGGGCGACAAGCCCGGGAGGCACGATTCATGAGTGAGCGAGCTCTCCGCGGTACGCGGCTCGTGGTTACCAGCTACGAGACGGACCGCGGCATCGATCTGGCCCCGCGCCAGGCGGTGGAGTACGCATGCCAGAACGGACATCGATTTGAGATGCCGTTCTCGGTTGAGGCAGAGATTCCGCCGGAGTGGGAGTGCAAGGCGTGCGGCGCCATGGCACTCCTGGTGGACGGGGACGGGCCCGAAGAGAAGAAGGGCAAGCCTGCGCGAACGCACTGGGACATGCTCATGGAGCGACGCACCCGCGAGGAGCTGGAGGAGGTGCTGGCCGAACGGCTGGCCGTCCTTCGTTCCGGCGCCATGAACATCGCCGTGCATCCGCGGGACAGCCGCAAGTCCGCCTGACCCGCGGGCGCTGAGCACGAAGCCGAGGGGCCCCGCCACTGATGTGGCGGGGCCCCTCGGCTTGCTCGTGGTGACGGTTACCGCGCCAGCGGCGGGCGGTAGCCGGTGTCGGGGCCGGGGTGTCCGGCCGGGGACCCGTCCTCGCGGATCACCTCGCCCTGGACCACCTTGCCGTCGGGGAAGTGGATACGGGCCTGCGTGTAGGCGTCGCCGAAGCCGCCCGGGGTGCCGGAGGCCATCTTCCGCTCCAGCGTGCTCCCGGCGCGGCGGGCGGCGAAGTCCCGGACCGGCGGCAGCAGCAGGAGCAGGCCGGCCAGGTCGGAGAGGAGTCCGGGCAGGATCAGCAGCAGCCCGGCGAGCATGGTCATGCCGTTGCCGGAGCCCTTGGCGGGCTGCGGGGCGGTGGGCACCCCGCCGGCCATCGCCTGTTCCTGTGCCTGCTGGAAGGTCCGCGTGAGGTTCTTGAAGGCCCGCCGCCCGGCGCGCTTGATGACCACCACGCCCAGCACCAGCCCGCCCGCGAGCAGCGCGGCCACGGTGAGCCCGCCGGCCGCGCCGGCGACCAGGCCGAGCAGCCAGATCTCCAGGATCAGCCAGCCGGCGACCGCCAGCGGGAGGAACGTACGGGCGCGCGAACGCTGCCGGGGGGATTTGGCCGTCGATGTGCCGCTACTCATACCATCCAGTGTGCCCGGGGCGGCGTAAAAGCGACCTCAGCCGGAGGTACCGGACACCCCCTAGGGGATCGTCAGGAGGGGCGCTCCCTTCCCCGGCTACCGCCGGGTGGTGCCCCCGGTGAGCTTCGCCAGGCGCTCCCCCAGGCCCCACTGGGTGACCCGCCAGAGGGCCTCGACCACGATGTCCTTGCTCATCTTGCTGTCGCCGAGCTCACGCTCCACGAAGGTGATGGGCACCTCCACCACGCGGAAGCCCTTGCGGACGGCCCGGCGGGCCAGGTCGACCTGGAAGCAGTAGCCGGCCGAGGCGACCTCGTCCAGGCCGAGCCCCTCCAGGGTCTCGCGGCGGAAGGCCCGGTAGCCGCCGGTGACGTCCCGGATCGGGACGTCCAGCATCAGGCGGGAGTAGGTGGAGCCGCCGCGGGAGAGGAACTCGCGGCTCTTGGGCCAGTTGACGACCCGGCCGCCCGGCACCCAGCGGGAGCCGAGGACCAGGTCCGCGCCGGCCAGCGCGGTGAGCAGGCGGGGCAGCTCCTCCGGCTGGTGCGAGCCGTCGGCGTCCATCTCGACCAGGACCCCGTAGCCGTGCTCCAGGCCCCAGGCGAAGCCCGCCAGGTAGGCGGCGCCGAGGCCTTCCTTGCCCTTGCGGTGCATGACGTGGACGTGGTCGTCCTCGGCGGCCAGCTCGTCGGCGAGCTTGCCGGTGCCGTCGGGGCTGTTGTCGTCCGCGACCAGTACGTGCGCCTCGGGGACCGCCGCACGGACCCGGCCCACGATCCGGCCGATGTTCTCCGCCTCGTTGTAGGTCGGAATGATCACCAGCGTGGTGCCGAGCGGCCCGAACGTCCGCTGTCCGCCGTTGCTCACCGGTTCCCCTTGCGTGTCTTTCGTGGAGTCGTCCCCGTGCGGGCCTTCCTCGTCCGGCCCGTCACAGCAGGATGATTTTAGAACAGCGATCGGGGCCCGGCGGTCCTTCGGGCCGGACCGGGACCCGCTGGCTGCGGGCCTCCCTGACCGTTGTCTACGGGACCGCCGGGCCCGATCCGGTACCACCACCGCCCCGGTGAAACCTTCCCTCGCTCCCGAGGCTCGGGTGCGCCGAGCGGACGGCTCCCTCCGGTCCGGCATCCTGCCGGTGGACCCGGGCGAACCTATCCGGGCCCGGGCGCCGGGACCGAGCCGATACCGGGTGGATCACCCCTGTGGCCGTACGAATACCTCCCGGCCGCCCACGACCGTCTTCAGGCACACGGGCAGCTCCCCGCCCGGGCTGAGGTCCGGCAGACCGGGCGTGCCGGAGCGCGGGTCGGTGGACCAGCGGGCCACCCGGTCGTCGGGCGCCTGGACCACCAGCTCGCCGGTCTGCCAGACGGCGTAGTCGGCGGGCGCGCCGGGCACCAGGATGCCCGCGTCGTCACGGCCGAGCGCCCGCCAGCCGCCCCGGGTGTGGGCGGCGAAGGCGGCCCGGACGGAGATCCGGTGCTCGGGGGTGCGGTGGAAGGCGGCGGCGCGGACGGTGCCCCAGGGGTCCAGGGGGGTCACCGGCGCGTCGGAGCCGAAGGCCAGCGGGACGCCGGCCTTCAGCATCGCCGCGTACGGGTTGAGGGTGCGGGCGCGCTCGGCGCCCAGCCGGTCGGCGTACATGCCGTCCTCGCCGCCCCAGGCGGCGTCGAAGGCCGGCTGCACGGAGGCGGTCAGGCCCAGCTCCGCGAAGGCGGCGATGGTCTGCGGGGTCATCATCTCGGCGTGCTCGACGCGGTGCCGGGCGGCGCGGACGCGGTCCAGGCCCACCTTCTCGGCGGCCGCGCGGACACCCTCGACCACGGCGGTGACGGCGGCGTCGCCGATGGCGTGGAACCCGGCCTGGAGGCCCTCCTCGGTGCAGGCGGCCACGTGCGCGGCGACGTCGGCGGCGTCCAGGTAGCCGGTGCCGGTGTGCGCGGCGTCGGCGTACGGGGCGTGCAGGCAGGCGGTGTGCGAGCCGAGGGCGCCGTCCACGAAGAGGTCGCCGGCGGCGCCGACCGCGCCGAGTTCGCGGGCCAGGACGAGGTCGCGGTCGGCCCAGTAGCCGTGGACGGCGGCCAGGGCCAGCAGGCCGGCGAAGTCCTCCGGGGAGGAGATCTCGGGGCCGCCGCACTCGTGCACGGAGCCGATGCCGAGGGAGGCGGCCCGGTCGAGGGCGGCCCGCTGGGCCTCGGCGCTCTGGGACGGGGTGAGGGCGTCCAGGGCGGCGCGGCGGACGGCGTGGTGGTCGTCCTTGGTGAGGGGCTCGTCGCCGCCGTGCGGGTGGACGTGCGGGACCAGGTCCAGGAGGGCGGTGGTGACGACCGCCGAGTGGACGTCGACGCGGCTCAGGTAGAGCGGGCGGCCGCCGGCCGCCTCGTCGAGCTCGGAACGGCGCGGGGCGCGGCGTTCGGGCCAGCGGGCGGCGTCCCAGCCGTGGCCGAGGAGCACCCGGTCGGCGGGGCGGCGCGCGGCGTACGCCCGGACGAGGTCCAGGGCCTCGGCGAGGGAGCGGGCGGCGCTGAGGTCGAGGCCGGTGAGGGCGAGGCCGGTGGAGGTGGCGTGGACGTGCGCGTCGGTGAAGGCGGGGGTGACGAGTGCCCCGCCGAGGTCGACGACCTCGTCCACGCCCGGCGCGAAGGCGTCGGCGGCGCCTTCGGAGCCGACCCAGGCGATGTGGCCGCGCTCGACGACCATCGCCGTCGCGAAGGGATCGGCGGGGCTGTGCACCTCGCCTCCGCGGAGGAGGACGGTGTGGGTGGGGGTGGCGGTGCGGTCGGTCATGGGGAACAGTCTCGCCCCTCGGGCGGGGGTGGTTCGCCGCGGGTGCGGGTGGTTCCGGCGTGCGGGTGGGGTGCCGCTGCGCGGAGCGGTCCCCTACCCGCCCTTCCACCGTTCCCCGGGGCTGTGCCCCGGACCCCTCCCTGGGGCTCCGCCCCAGACCCCGCGCCTCAATCGCCGGCGGGGCTGAAATTTCGCTGCGCGAATTCCAGCCCGCGAACGGGTGCAGGGCGGGGCGGGGGGACGGCTCCGGGCAGCGGCGCAGCCCCCCGGCTAGAACGGTCCCGCCGTGCCGTCGGTCTCCACCGCCAGGACCCCCGGCAGCGCGGCCACGTCCGCGACCTGTCGCGGGGTGAGGCGGGCCGCGAAGCCGTTCAGGGTGTGGTGGAAGTAGCGGTCCGGGTGGACGCCGCCGACCTGGGCCGCCACACCGGCCGGGTCGACGCCCGGCCGGACGGTGACGATGTACGAGGGCGGCGCGGGCTCGCCCACGGCGGCGGTGGACAGGGGCAGGACGGCGGCGACGGCCGCCAGGACGGCGGCGGCCAGGGGCAGGACTCGGCTCACACGGGTGCGCATGCGGTGAGGCCACCACGTGGGAAGGGGCCGGTCAACGACGTCGAGGGGTGTGGCGGGGGCACGGCGGGCGGCCCGGCCGTGCGCTCCCCGGTGTGGTGGCGGGCCGTACGGGTGGACTTGCCGGGACCGGCCCGGGCCCGGGGCTCGGGCTCCGGCCGCCGCCCTCGCCGGGGGAGAAACCTTTCCTCAGCGGCCCGGGCGCGGATCGGCCAGACAGGGGCACGGGGGTAAAGCCCGCGCGGGCCGTGACCCGATGGGAAGGAAGGCCGTCCCCGCTGTGGAACTCGTCGTCGCGGGGGCGGCCTGCCCATGCCGACGTTCCCGCCCCCCAGGGAGTCCCCCCTCATGCGCACGCTCGCCCGCCTGGCCGCCGCCGCCCTCCTCACCGCCACCCCCGTCACGGCCGGAACGGCCTCCGCCGCAGGCCCCGAACCCACCCCGGCGCCCCTGCACACCGCCGTGAACGCCGTGCCCGGCCAGTACATCGTCACCCTGCAGAAGGGGGTGGACGCGGCGAAGACGGCCCAGAAGCTGGGCCTGAAGCCGGCCTTCGTCTACACCTCCGCCATGAACGGCTTCGCCGTCCCGCTGACCCCGCTCCAGCTGACGATCGTCCGCAACAGCCTGGGTGTGAAGGCGGTCGAGGAGGACGCACGGGTCCAGTCCGTTCCGACGCCGTCCTCCCGGGCGGGCGTGCGCGCCCCGGCCGCCTCCTGGGGGCTGGACCGGATCGACCAGCGGAGCCTGCCGCTCAACGACGAGTTCATCACCCACGGCAACGGCGCCGGGGTGACCGCGTACATCCTGGACACCGGCATCGACTACGCGCACTCCGAGTTCGGCGGCCGCGCCACCTTCGGCTTCGACGCGATGGGCGACGGCCAGGGCGGCCAGGACTGCAACGGCCACGGCACGCACGTCGCGGGCACGGTGGCGGGCTCGACGTACGGGGTGGCGCGCAAGGCGAACCTGGTCAGCGTCCGGGTCCTGGGCTGCGACGCGAAGGGCTCGTGGTCGGGCATCATCGCGGGCATGGACTGGGTGGCCAAGAACGCCACCCAGCCGGCCGTACTGAACGCCTCCCTGGGCGGGGACCGGTCGCAGGCCGTCAACGATGCCGCCACCGCCCTGTCCGACGCGGGCGTCCTGCCGGTCGTCGCGGCGGGCAACTCCGCGAAGGACGCCTGTACCGTCTCGCCGGCCTCCGCGGCGCGCGTGGTGACGGTCGGCGCGACCGACTGGTTCGACCAGGAGGCCAGCTTCTCCAACTACGGCTCGTGCCTCAGCCTCTACGCCCCCGGCCGGGACATCCTCTCGGCGAAGCTCGGCGGCGGCAGCGTGGCCCTGAACGGTACGTCCATGGCCTCGCCGCACGTCGCCGGTGTCGCCGCGCTCTACAAGGCGGCCCACCCGAAGGCGGACCCGGCGGAGCTCAAGCAGTTCCTGGACCACACGTCCACCAAGGACGTCATCACCAACATCGGTGAGGGCAGCCCGAACAAGCTGCTCTTCACCGGCGCTCAGTAACGGCTCAGAGCGTACGGACGAACTCGGCCCAGGCCCGCGCGCGGAACACCACGTGCGGGCCTTCGGGCTGCTTGGAGTCCCGGACGGGGACGAGGTCGGGGTGGGCGTCGCAGACCTCTACGCAGTCACCGCCATCGCCTGCGCTGTAGCTGGACTTGCGCCAGGTGGCCATCTCCAGGCAGTTGCCACCGTCGCCGCCGCTGTAGCTGGACTTGTGCCAAGTGGCCGCTGACATGTCGTACTCAGGCCTACTGGTCATGTGCCTATTCCTTCGCCGCTGACTCGATCAGGGCCAGTGAGGCGTTGGGTGACAGCGCACTGGCCGTGAGGAGATCGTAGGTCAGGGTGTGTTGGGTGACTGTGGCTGGATCATCCGACAGCTGGCCGGTTCCCAAGCCTGTGACATAGGCGAGTGGAGGCGCGTCCTCGAAGGACATCAGCTTGAGAGGGCCAGCCAGGGAGGCGTGGGCTCCCGCGCTGAACGGGATCACCTGCACGATGATCCGGCGCGCCCGGATGAGGCCCACGATGTGCTGAAGGGCCTCGGCCATTACGGCCCGGCTGCCAACGACGCGCTGGATTACCGCCTCGTCGAGTACGCACCAGAACAAGGGCGTTGTTGGATCAGCAAGGAGCTTGGCGCGGTCCAGGCGAGCCTCGGTCAGGTCGTCGATGACGGACCCAGGTGCGAGCGGTTGGTACGCGTGGAAGATCTCCCGCGCGTACGCCTCCGTCTGGAGCAGCCCCGGAATGACCAGCGGTGCGTACTCCCGGATGGTCAGTGCCTCGGCCTCCGCCTCAGCCGCTTCCACGAAGTGCTCGGGGTACTTGGACTTCCCCTGCTTCCCGCAGTTGCGGGTGAAGAACCCGTCCGTGCCCAGCACCTGGTCTATGGCCGTGGCGAGTTCGAGGGTGATGCGGCGCGTGCCGTTCTCCATCTGGCCGATGTACGAGCCGCTCACGAAGAGCTTCTCGCCCAGCGCGGCCTGGCTCATGTCGCGGCGTTCGCGCGCCACGCGGAGTTCGGCGCCCAGGAGGGCGCGGGGTGAGGAGGGGTCGAGGGGCTTTGCTGGCATGGCAACTCCTGCTCCAACAGCTGCGGTTGCTGCGGTTGACCTCTTGAAGGCTATCGAGCCCGCCACCACTCTGTGTAGAGGAGTTGAATACTCAGAGTAGAAAGGTGACATGTCATGGTGCTCACGCCACAGGAGCGGATGCGGGCGGCCGAGGAGGCCGTGCGGCAGCTGAGGGAGTCCCTGGAGGGGGTCGGGGTCACCTTCCCCTCCCTCGACGTGGACGGGGTCTCCGCCGCCAGTACCTACGGGCTGCCCCTCGTGGACCTCGGCCGCTGCAACCTGGACACCGCCCTGCGGCTGGCCGCCGTGCTGCACGAGCGGGCCGGGGCGTGAGCGAGTCGGTCGGGGCGGCGGAGTTCGCCTTCGAGCTGGGGTGGCGGCTGCGCGGGCTGGAGGCGGCTCTCGGTGGCGGCGGGTGGCGGCGTACGGGGGCGGGGCTGTCCGTACGGGTGGGGCGGGACGACGGCGGAGGGACGTGGACGGCGGTCGGGGACGACGGGCGGCGGCGGGTGTCGCGGACGGCCGGGTCGGCGGACGAGGCGACGGCGCAGGTGCAGGAGGCGTTCGGGGTGGAGGGCTGGCGGCCGCAGCCGCCCCCGCCGCCGGGGTGGCACCGGTTCACGCTGCTGCACCGGCCCGCCGGGGAGTGTCCGCCGTACGAGGACCCGCGCTACGACCGGCTCAGGGCGGAGCCGCCGCAGGGGTGCGTGGCGGAGGAGGTCGGCGGGTGCTTCGGGCTGCGCTGCGAGCGGCCGGGGGCGCGGCTGCTGGACGCGGTGGCGGCGACGTGCGCGGAGGTCCGGGAGGGGTACGGGCTGCTGATGTTCGACCTGGGTGTGGAGAAGGTGCAGGAGTGGGCCGCCGACGGGCCGGACGGGTGGGGTGCGGAGATCGTCGGTCAGCTGCTGCTGATGGCGGCCGAGCGGGGACCGCGGCTGGGGTACGGGGTGGAGGACCTGGCGGGGTTCCTGTGCAGGGCTGCCGGTGGGGCTGTGCCCGGTGACCGGGTGCGGTAGCGGCAGCCGCCGGAGCGGCTGCCGCGCTGTCAGACCTTGACCGCGGTGAGGCGCTTGCCGCAGAGGGCGATCAGGTCCGAGGGGTCGGAGGTGAGGACGGTGACGGGGCCGGGCGCCGCGAGCGCGGTGGCGGCGAGCATGGCGTCGATCGCGTACTTGTGCCCGTGGAGTCCTGCGTCGCGGAGCAGGTCGCCGGCTCGGTGCGCGATCGCCTGCGTGACCGGTTGGACCACCACGCGCGAGAGTGTCCACTTGAGGGCGGGCATGTTGATCTCGGGGTGAACGACTTCGACGAGTGTGGCTGAGCTGGTGATGACCTGCATGTCGTCGGCGCTGGCGAGAGCCAGCCAGCGGGTGACGGTGCGGTCCCGCAGCACGGCCTTGGCGAGTCCTTCGCAGTCGAGCACGAGGGTGCCGGCCGGAGTTGCCGGTCGTGGAGTCATGCGGCACCCCTGTGCTGCTCTGGTTCGGCGGACTGCTCTGCGCGGGCGCGCCGGAGGATCTCGCGGGTGGCCTGGATCTCCTCTTCGGTGATCGGGCCGTGCTCGGCCTCGGCCACGGCGATGAGCTCGTTGAGGTTGTCCCGCTCGATCTGGCGGGCCACGGCGGCGGTGACGTAGGCGGAGAGGCCCGAGGGGCCGCTGCGGGCGCGAGCGGCCTCTGCGACGTCGCGGGGCATCGAGATGGAGTACTTCTGGGTGGGCTCGCTCATGCCACCCATGCTACTTCCGATGCCACCGCCGGCCCCGTCGAAGCGGGAGAAGGCCGGAGGAGGACATGCGCATAGGTCTATGGCATATGCGCGACCGTCTCGGCGGGTTCACGGGCGCGTTGGCCCGAAGGTGTGATGGCGATGTGCGGCCCGGTCAGGCCAGGGCCGGTGCCTCCGTCGGCTGGTCCGGGGTGGTGGGTGGGGTCGCGGGGGCCGGGGCGGCGTTCAGTTCGGTCAGCATCCGACGCGTGAAGCCGAAGAAGTACGTGGCCGCGAAGCCCGTCAGGTAGCCGACGGCCAGGCCGCCCGCGTAGACGGCGACCGTCGCGGCCATCCCCGACGTGCCCTTCAGCAGGGGGAACAGGGCCCAGCCCGAAGGGCCGATGGCGGTGGAGCCGAAGGCGACGCCCAGCTGGTTGAACAGGCCGACGAAGGCCCCGCCCGCCGCACCGCCGACGCAGGCGGTGACGAACGGGCGGCCCAGCGGCAGCGACACCCCGTAGATCAGCGGCTCCCCGACGCCCAGGAGGCCGGCCGGGAGCGCGGAGCGGATCGTCGCGCGCAGGGACGGGTTGTGCGGGAGGCGGCAGTAGACGGCCAGGGCCGCGCCGACCTGGCCCGCGCCCGCCATCGCGAGGATGGGGAGGAGGACGGTGTAGCCGGACTGCTGGATGAGGGTGGTGTGGATGGGGATCAGGGCCTGGTGCAGGCCCAGCATCACCAGGGGGAGGAACAGCCCGCCCAGGACCAGCCCGGCGACGGCACCGCCGGTGGCGAGGAGCCGGTCGGCGAAGGTGCCGATGCCGGTGGAGAGGGCGCCCGCGACGGTCATCAGGCCGTAGAGGGTGACCAGGCCGGGGACGAGCACGGTGAGGGTGGGGGTGAGCAGCACGTCCAGGGCCTGCGGGACCCGGCGGCGGCACCACCGCTCCACGCGGACCGCGAGGAGGGCGGCGGCGAGGGCGCCGAGGACCCCGCCCTGGCCGGGGGAGAGGTGCTGCCCGAAGGCCTCGACCTTCGCGACCCCGGGGAAGACGACGACGGCGGCCACGGCCCCGCCGAGGACGGGTGTGCCGCCGAACTCCTTGGCGGTGTTGTGGCCGACGAACACGGCGATCAGGGACATGAACCCGGAGCCGATCGCCGCCAGCGCGGGCACCAGGGCGGGGACCCAGCCGAGGTTGGCGAGCAGCCCGCCCAGGCCCGCGATGATGCCGCAGCCGATGAGGGCGGGGATCAGGGGGACGAAGACGTTGGCGATCCGGCGCAGGAACAGCTTGAACGGGGTCGCGTTGCGGGCCTTGCGGGCCTGCCTGAGGGCCGCGCCCCGGGCGGCGAGCTCGTCGGCGGTGACGCCGGGCGGCTCGGCGGACGCCGCCGTGCGCCCCTCGGCCGGGGCGGGGTCCGTGGGCGGCGCCGTACGCCCCTCCGTGACCAGGGCCTCGAAGGCGGGGGTGACGCGGGCGACGGCTCCCGGGCCCAGCACGATCTGGCAGGTGGCGTCGTCCTCCACCACGCCGAGGACGCCGGGGACGGCCCGCAGGGCGGCCTCGTCGACGAGGGAGCGGTCGTGCAGGCCGAGGCGCAGGCGGGTCATGCAGTGCGCGACGGATCCGATGTTGTCCGGGCCGCCGACCAGCGGGAGGATCGCGGCGGCGGTGGCGCGGTGCTTGTCAGGGGTCATGCGGTCGCCTTGCTGTGGGGGAACCGGAGGGGTCAGCGGGCGGCGGCGAGCGCCTCGCGGAGGTGGCCGTGCGCGGCGGTGAGCAGGGCGGCGGCGGTGGGGCCGTCCACCCCGGCGAGGAGGACCAGGATCGCGTTCTTGACCTCGCCGCCGGTGGCGGTGAGCGCGGCTTCGATCTCCGCGTCGGGTGCGCCCGTGGCGAGGGCGACGATGCGGCGCGAGCGGGCGCGGAGCTTGTCGTTGGTGGCGCGGACGTCGACCATCAGGTTCCCGTACGTCTTGCCGAGGCGGATCATCGTCACCGTCGAGATCAGGTTCAGTACGAGCTTCTGCGCGGTGCCGGCCTTGAGGCGGGTGGAACCGGTGAGCAGCTCGGGGCCGACGACCACCTCGATGCCGTGTTCGGCGGCCGCGGCGAGGGCGGATCCGGCGTTGCAGGACAGTCCGACGGTGAGCGCGCCGCGGGTGCGGGCGAAGGTGACGGCGCCGATCGCGTACGGGGTGCGGCCGGAGGCGGAGACGCCGACGACGGTGTCGGCGGCGGTCAGGGCGAGGGCGGTGAGGTCGGCGGCGGCCAGTTCCGGTGAGTCCTCGGCGCCCTCGACGGCCGCGGCCATGGCGCCGGGGCCGCCCGCGATCAGGCCGACGACCTGGGCGGGGTCGGTGTTGAAGGTGGGCGGGCATTCGCTGGCGTCGAGGACACCGAGCCGGCCGGCGGTGCCGGCGCCCGCGTAGACGAGCCGGCCGCCGCGGGCCATCCGTTCCGCGATGGCGTCGACGGCGGCGGCGATGGGCTCCAGTTGCGCGGCGACGGCGGCCGGGACGGTGGCGTCCTCGGCGTTCATCAGCCGGGCGATCTCCAGGGTCGGGAGCCGGTCGATCTCCGCCAGGTCGGGGCGGAAGGCCTCGGTGGTGAGGGCGTCGAGCTGGGCGCGGAGGTCGGCGTACGCGGTCTCGGGCGTCATGGCGGGCTCCTGCGGGCGCTCTGCGGGCCGGGGGCTTTCCGGTGGGAGCCATGGTGGCACCGGCAGGCCCGGGGGGCGGTGCGCCGGGCCGGGTGGGGAGGCGGGCCCTCCCCTTTTGCGGGGGCGAGGGGTCAGAATGAGCCCATGGACCACGCGACCCCACTGGAACAGGCGCTTCATGTCGCCCGTGCTCTGGTTCTCGCCGATCTCGCCGCCGGTGAGGTCGCCGATGCCGATGTCGTCTCCCTCGTCGAGGACTCGGTCACGCACCGCCGGTGGTGGGTGGAGCAGTGGCCGGAGGGGGTCGACTACCTCGCAGGACTCGTCGCACAGGACGTGAAGGACGCCCTGCTGGAGAAGTACGGGCGCTGGCCGCTGTGCCCGGTGTGCGAGCACGGGGAGCCGCACGCGCTGGACGTGGAGCCGGAGCTGGGCCGCGACCCGCACTGGGTGTGCTCGGAGGCCGGGGTGAAGGTGGCGGCGGTGGGCGGTCTCGGGCCCGTCTTCCACCCGGGGGGCGGTGGCGGCCGGTGAGGCGCCGGTGACCGTTTACATCGACCCGCCGGTCTGGCCGGGGCACGGCCGGATGTGGTCGCACATGGTCAGCGACGTCTCGTACGAGGAGCTGCACGCTTTCGCGGCGGGCATCGGCTGCCCGCCGCGGGCCTTCGAGCGGGACCACTACGACGTGCCGTCGCATCGGTACGCGGATGCGGTGGGGGCGGGGGCGGTGGAGATCGGCAGCAAGGAGCTGGTGCGGCGCCTCACGCAGGCGGGCCTGCGCCGCCCGAAGGGCCGCCCGGCCCCGCCGGCCTAGGCCGGCCTCTCGGGTGCCGCTGCGCGGTGCTTCTCCCCGCCCCGCCCTTCCTCCGT
>NZ_JZWV01001831.1 GCF_000966975.1 Streptomyces katrae
GCCGGGGCCTCGCCGGGGTCGCAGCCGCCTCCCAGCAGGCTCCAGTGGCCGGGCCAGGCGATGGCGGGGATGTCGTCGCGGAGGTGGAGGAGGAGTTCGCCGCGGCGGTTGGTGATGATCGCAACGGCTCCGCGGGCGGCGGCCGGCTCCTCGGTGGTGGCGGTCTTCGAGTGCATCCCCTCACCGTAGTAACCGAGTTGGGGATCATGCGGCTGCCCTCACCGTCTGGTC
>NZ_JZWV01001832.1 GCF_000966975.1 Streptomyces katrae
GGCGAACACGGGGAAGGTTCCGTACAGCTCCCGGCCCATGCCGGGCCGCTGGCTGCCCTGCCCGGTGAACAGCACCGCCAGCCGCCCGCGTCCCGTCGCCCTGCCGGTGACCACCGACGGGCTCGGCTCGCCCGAGGCCAGCGCCGTCAGTCCGCGGACCAGCGTCTCGCGGTCCCGGCCCACGACCACCGCGCGGTGCTCCAG
>NZ_JZWV01001833.1 GCF_000966975.1 Streptomyces katrae
CTCGCGGTCCCGGCCCACGACCACCGCGCGGTGCTCCAGCTCGGAACGCCCCGTCAGGGAGTAGGCCACGTCGGCGACATCGAGCCCGGGCCGCCGGTCGAGGTGGTCGGCCAGCCGGGCCGCCTGCGCCCGCAGGGCCTCCGGCGAACGCGCCGACAGCGCCACCGGCACCGGCCCGGACACCGGTGCACCGCCCGGCGCGGAGGCAGGCTCCCGCTCGGGGGCGG
>NZ_JZWV01001834.1 GCF_000966975.1 Streptomyces katrae
GCTCGGGGGCGGCCTCCAGGATGACGTGGGCGTTGGTGCCGCTGATGCCGAACGAGGAGACGCCCGCACGGCGCGGCCGCCCCGTCTCGGGCCAGGGGCGCTGCTCCGCGAGCACCTCCACCGCGCCCGCCGACCAGTCCACCTCCGCCGACGGGGCGTCCACGTGCAGGGTGCGCGGGAGCACCCCGTGCCGCATGGCCTGCACCATCTTGATGATCCCCGCGACACC
>NZ_JZWV01001835.1 GCF_000966975.1 Streptomyces katrae
GTTCCGTACACCGCCGGTCCTGGAGGCGCTCCCGTCGACAGGGGCCCGGCGGATCGGCTGACTGGTGCCGGACGGCGCGGCTCCGGAGGCACGGCCGGCCGGCGTCCGGGGCGGCACAGGCCCGGGGCGGCCAGACGGCATCCGGGGGCGGCGCCGGCCCGGGGGCGGCCACGCGGCAGCCAGGGCGACCCCGCGGCACCCAGAACCGGGCAGGCCCGGTGCACAAC
>NZ_JZWV01001836.1 GCF_000966975.1 Streptomyces katrae
CGGCTGCCCGTACCGCCGGGCGGGTCACGGGGACGGGGTCCGCGTCGGGGCGTTCCGGGTCGAGGATCGTGGCCAGCAGGGCCACGTCCTCGATGGGCCGGCCGATGGCGGCCGCGCGCAGGGTGATGTCCGCCTCGGCCTCCTCCTCGGGGTGCTCCCCCAGCAGGGTGACCATCCGGCGGACCTCCTCGACCGGCCGGGCGACGGCGGCCGCGCGGAGGGCGTC
>NZ_JZWV01001837.1 GCF_000966975.1 Streptomyces katrae
CGGCCGGGAGGACGGGGGCGCCCGCCCGCGCGGCGCCGATCAGCGCGGACACCGCGGCGCGGGCCGGGGAGGCGGACACGACCCAGGCCAGCAGGGAGCCGAGGGCCGCCCCGAGGACGGCGAAGCCGCGCCCGGGCACCAGGGGCCGGCTGCACACCGCGCCCACGGCCGCTCCCGTCAGCGCACAGGCCGCCACGGCCACCGCCCCGGCGAGGGCCGCCCTGCC
>NZ_JZWV01001838.1 GCF_000966975.1 Streptomyces katrae
GCTACAGGCCTTCCTGCAGGGCGCCTGGCACGATCTGTCGTTCATCCCGACCGGGGGCGGCGAACCCATCGCGTACGTCGCACGGGACGTCGCGGTCCCGCCGGGCGTGCTCACGATCCCCGTCCGCGCGGGGTTCAGCTCGCAGGCCGCGCTCACGGACGTCTACTTCATCATCGGCGGCAGCAGCGCGACCCACGAGGACGTGAAATCCGGCAGCGCCTATGCC
>NZ_JZWV01001839.1 GCF_000966975.1 Streptomyces katrae
CGCTCGACGTGCTGAGCATTCCCCTGCTCGCGGCCGTCGCCTTCCTCCTCGGCCTCGGCGGACTCTTCTTCGACACGGCCGCCACGACCTACCTGCCGGACCTGCTCGGCCGCGACCCCGCACTGCTGGAGCGCGCCAACTCCCGCCTGCGCGGCACCCAGACCGCCGCGTCCGGCTTCGCCGGGCCGCCCGCGGGCAGCGCCCTGCTCGCGCTCGGGCGGGCGG
>NZ_JZWV01001840.1 GCF_000966975.1 Streptomyces katrae
CCCCCAGGGCGCCGGCTACCGCCCCGGCGAGCCCTGGCCCGCCCTCGAACGCCCCACCTGGCGCCCCGACATCCGCGCAGCCGTCATCTCCACGGCCCGCGTCAACATGCACCGCAAGATGCAGAAACTCGCCACCGCCGCGGGCCTGTACCCCATCGCGGTCCTCTCCGACTGCGCGGTCTACCTCTCCGACGGCCCCAGCCCCCTGGACTTCCTCCCCCACA
>NZ_JZWV01001841.1 GCF_000966975.1 Streptomyces katrae
ACACACCCCCGACGGGGTTCCGGGCGGGGGTTGACCCGGCCAGGACCCGCTGACACGCTCCGAGCCATGACCGCGAACGCGCACCTCGCCCCGCGGCTCCACACCCCCGGCCCCTGTACCGCGCCGGGCCGGTGTCCGGGCCGCTGTCCGGCCCCCTTCGGGATCTGACCCCCGAACCCCTCGCGCCCCGGCCCCGCCGCGCCCCGGCACCCGTAGGCCCGGAC
>NZ_JZWV01001842.1 GCF_000966975.1 Streptomyces katrae
GTCGGGCCGGACGAGGAGGTGGCCGCCGAGCTGGAGCGCTCCGCCGACCGGGCGCTGGCGCGCGGCGGGCGGGCCGCGGCGGCCGCCTTCCTGGAACGCGCCGCGGCGCTCACCCCCGACCCGAAGCAGCGGGCGCGGCGGGCGCTGGCGGCCGCGGCGGCCCACCTCGCGGCGGCCGTGCCGGCCCGGGTGCCCGACCTGCTGGCCGCCGCCGAACTGGG
>NZ_JZWV01000361.1 GCF_000966975.1 Streptomyces katrae
GCCCTGGACAGTGCGACGCCCCGCCTCAGCGCCCACGCCGACGAGGCCGGACTTCGGCTCCGCCGCCCTGGACAGTGCGACGCCCCGCCTCAGCGCCCACGCCGGCGGGGCTGGATTTCGGCTCCGCCGGCGTGGGCGGTGCGCCGCTCTGCCTCAGCGCCCACGTCGGCGAGGCTGGATTTCGGCTCCGCCGGCGTGGGCGGTGCGCCGCCGTCTCCCAGGGCTCCGCGCCCAGCGCCTCAAACGCCGCGGGGCACCTCCCAGCGGTAGCTGGGGGAGTTTGGGTGTACCGGGCGCGGAGCGGCCGGTATCGGGTCCGGGCAGCGCCCGGGGAACGGTGGAAGGGCGGGTAGGGGAC
>NZ_JZWV01000362.1 GCF_000966975.1 Streptomyces katrae
AAGGGCGGGTAGGGGACCTCGCCCGCGCAGCGGCAACCGCCCGCAGACGGCCACCGAACCCCGGCCAGGGCAACAGTCCACCACCCGCAGACGAGGAACGGACCCCAACCAGGGCCACGGCCCACCACCCGCAGACGAGGGACGGACCCCGACCAGGGCCCGGCGGCCCACCACCCGCAGACCGCGCCCGTACCCCGGCCGGGCCCGGGACCGGTGGCCCGGCCCGGGCATCGGCGGACGGAGTCCGCCGCAGCGGCGCGAAGCCGGGGCGCCGAGCCGCGCTAGCGGCGCGTCGGGGATGGGTGCGGCGCGTTCAGTAGGGGTGCACGCCTACCGGGTGGGCCGGGGGTGGGCCGTAGCCCTCGGCCACGCGTTGGTGGTACGTCGTGCGGTCGATGACCTCCAGGCCGACGATCTCCCAGGGCGGGAGCTGCGCCGTGGAGCGGTGTTCGCCCCAGAGGCGCAGGGCGACGGCCGCGGCGTCGTGGAGGTCGCGGGCCTCCTCCCAGTACCGGATCTCCGCATGGTCGTCGGCATACCGGCTGGTCAGCAGGAAGGGGTGGTCGTGCGCGAGCTGCTCCAGCCCGCGCCGCACCTCCGCCAGCGGCGTCGGTTTGCCCGAGACGCTCAGCGTCACGTGCCAGAGGCGGGACACCGGGCCCGGTTCCTCCCCGCCGGCGCCGTCCCCGGTACCGACGCTGGTCAGCGCTCGTCTCACCAGCCGCCTCCTGTCTGCGCTACGCGTGTCCGCCTCTCACAGTTGACCAGTCCCCGGGCCGCCGCGCGGTGGTTTTCCCGAACCTCAGCCCTGCAGCAGGACCAGATCGTCCCGGTGCACGACCTCCCGCTCGTACGCGGGTCCGAGCTCCCGCGCAAGCTCGCGGGTGGAGCGGCCGAGGAGCTGCGGGAGTTCCTTGGCGTCGAAGTTGACCAGGCCCCGGGCGACGGCGGCCCCTTCGGCGGAGCGCAGCTCGACGGGGTCGCCCGCGACGAAGTCGCCCTCGACGGCCGCGATCCCCGCCGCCAGCAGGGAGCTGCCGCGCTCGGTGACGGCGCGGACGGCACCGTCGTCGAGGACGAGGTGCCCCTGCGGGGTGGACGCGTGCTGGAGCCACAGCAGCCGGTCGGCGGAGCGGCGGCCGGTGGGGTGGAAGAGGGTGCCGGTCTCGCGGCCGGCCAGGGCGTCGGCGGCCCTGCTGGCGGAGGTGAGGACGACGGGGACGCCCGCGGCCGCCGCGATCCGCGCGGCCTCGACCTTGGTGACCATGCCGCCGGTGCCGACGCCCGCCTTGCCGGCGCTGCCGATGGAGACGTGGGCGATGTCCTCGGGCCCGCGGACCTCCTCGATGCGGGTGGTGCCGGGAAGGGAGGGGTCTCCGTCGTACAGGCCGTCGACGTCGGAGAGGAGGACGAGGAGGTCGGCGCGGACCAGGTGGGCGACGAGGGCGGCGAGCCGGTCGTTGTCGCCGAAGCGGATCTCGTCGGTGGCGACGGTGTCGTTCTCGTTGACGACGGGCAGCGCGCCCATGGCCAGGAGCTGGTCCAGGGTGTTGAAGGCGTTGCGGTAGTGCGCGCGCCGGCTGGTGTCGTCGGTGGTCAGCAGGACCTGGCCGACGCGGACGCCGTAGCGGGCGAAGGAGGCGGTGTAGCGGGCGACGAGCAGGCCCTGTCCGACGCTGGCGGCGGCCTGCTGGCGGGCCAGGTCCTTGGGGCGGCGGGCCAGGCCGAGCGGGGAGAGCCCGGCGGCGATGGCTCCGGAGGAGACCAGGACGATCTCCTTCTCGCCGCCGCTGCGGGCCTTGGCCAGTACGTCGACCAGTGCGTCCACCCGGTCGGCGTCGAGTCCGCCCGCCGCGGTGGTGAGGGAGGAGGAGCCGACCTTGACCACGATCCTGCGGGCGTCCACGACACCCTGCCTAGCCGCTGACACGTCTTTTCCCCTCGCACACGCACGAAACCGACCAACCAACTGGCTCAATCTACGGGGTCCCGTGCCGCCCCCGCCCGCCGGTTCAGCCCCTGGACGCGGAGCGCTCCTCGGCCCGCTCCGGTTCGGGGGCCGTGACCGCGCCCGTCCCGGGGATGAGGATCTTGCGGGAGAGGAGGAAGGTGAAGGGGATGGCCACGACGGCGGCGACCAGCGGGGCGATGCGGGTGTCCATGCCCGCCCAGGTCACCAGGGCGTAGAGGCCGGCCGACTGGATCACGTAGTTGGTGACGTTCGTCAGCGGGAAGAGGAGGAACTTCTTCCAGGTGGGGCGGGTGCGGTAGGTGAAGTAGGTGTTCATGAAGAACGAGCCGACCATCGACAGCAGGAAGGCCAGGGTGTAGGCGGCGAAGTACGGCAGCCACGGGTGCAGCAGCAGGTAGATGCCGAAGAAGGTGCCGGTGTTGACCCCGCCCACCAGTGCGAAGCGGAAGACCTGGCCGAGCTGGGCGCGGCGGGTGGGGGTGCTCATCGGCCGCCGCGCTCCGCGACGACCGGTTCCGCGGGGGCCGGGGTCACGGGTGCGCCGTGGGCCTCCTTGACCAGGAAGTGCGGACGGCGCTTGGTCTCGTAGTAGATGCGGCCGATGTACTCGCCGATCAGACCCAGCATGATCATCTGCATGCCGCCGATCCCGGCGATCATCGCGATGATCGTGACGTAACCGGGGGCGTCGATGCCGTTGGTGATCGCCATCACCGTGATCCACAGCGCGTACAGGCCGGTCAGGGCGACGAGCGAGACCCCGAGCCAGATGCCGATGCGCAGCGGCCGGTTGTTGAAGGAGATCAGCCCGTCCATGCCGTAGTTCAGCAGGGAGGCGAACTTCCACTTGGTCTCGCCGGCCTCGCGCTGGGCGTTCTGGTAGTCGAAGTGGACGGTGTCGAAGCCGATCCAGGAGAAGAGGCCCTTGGAGAAGCGGTTGTACTCGGGGAGCGCGAGCAGGGCGTCCACGGCGGGCCGGGACAGCAGCCGGAAGTCGCCGACCCCGTCGGTGAGCTCGACGTCGACCCAGCGGTTGACACCTCGGTAGTAGAGGCGGCTGAGGGCCGAGCGGAGCTTCTTGTCCCCTTCGCGGGTGCGCCGGGCGATGACCTGGTCGTGCCCCTGGCGGTAGTGCTCCAGCATGGTCGCGATGAGCTCCGGCGGGTGCTGGAGGTCCGCGTCCATGATCACCACGGCGTCGCCGGTGGCCTCGCGCAGCCCGGCGAGCATGCCGGCCTCCTTGCCGAAGTTCCGGCTGAAGGAGACGTAGCGGGTCCGGTCGCGGTGCTCGGCGGCGATCTTCCGGAGTTTGCCGAGGGTGCCGTCGCGGCTGCCGTCGTCCACGTAGCAGACCTCGTACTCGACGGGCAGGGCGTCCAGAACCTTGCGGATCTCCTCGTCGAAGCGGTCGATGACGGCTTCTTCGTTGTAACAGGGGACAACTACCGACAGCTTGGTCATGGGCACTTCCTGCTGGGGTCCGAACGGGTGATTGTCGGCGACCGGACCCGCGACTCACCTCTTCCTTAGAAGTATGCACGGCGGAGGTCGCCCTGCCCGAGTCGCGTGCGGCACACGGTAGCTTTGACGGGATAAGCGGAATGGAACGAAGGGATCGAGGTGCACGTGCCTGACGTCTCCGTGGTCGTCATCGTCTACAACGACGCAGAGCGTCTGCCGACAGCCGTCCGGTCGGTCTTGGACCAGACCCTGCGCGGGGTCGAAGTCGTGATCGTGGACGACTGCAGCAAGGACCGGTCCTACGAGGTCGCCCAGGAGCTCGAAGCGGCGAACCCGGGACGGGTCCGCGCCTTCCGGCTGCCCGAGAACAGCGGCGGCTGCGGCGCGCCCCGCAACCACGGCATCAAGCAGGCCACCGGCACCTACGTCATGTTCCTGGACAGCGACGACGTCCTGGAGCGCAACGCCTGCCGCAACATGCTGGCCGCCGCCGAACGCACCGGATCCGACCTGGTCTCGGGCATGTGCGTGCGCGTCCACCTCGACAACCGCTGGGGCAAGACCACCGAGTGGTACCCGTGGATCTACGCCCGCACCCGCACCCTGGAATCGATCACCGAGTACCCGGACCTGCTGGTCTACGACACCCTCTCCACCAACAAGTGCTACCGGCGCTCGTTCCTGCTGGAGCAGGGCCTGGAGTTCCCGGTCGGCATCCACTACGAGGACCTGCTGTTCTCGGCCCAGGCCTATGTCGCGGCCCGCCGCATCACCCTGATCCCCAACCACGTCTACTACTGGAACGTGGTGGAGAAGGCCGCCGCCAAGTCGATCAGCAACCGGCGCCACGAGATCGCGAACTTCGTCCACCGGATGGAGATCCACCGCCGGGTCGACGAGCTGCTGGCCGCCAAGGGCCACACCGCCATCAAGACCGCCAAGGACGCCAAGTTCCTCAAGCACGACCTGGTGCTGCACCTGCGCGACCTGCCGCTGCTGAGCGACGCCTACCGCCAGGAGTTCGCCCGGCTCGCCAACGGCTACCTGGCCGGCATCGACCCGGAGGCGTACGAGCACGTCACCCACCTCCAGGCCATCTGCGCCTACCTGCTCGGCAAGGAGGACTGGAAGAACCTCCTCGCCGCCGCCGACGCGATGACCAACAAGGGCCGGCTGTCCTCCCCGCTGGCCGAGCGCGACGGCCGGATCTACTGGTGCGCCGGCCACCTCGACGACGCCGAGGGCCGGCGGATACTGGACGTCACCGACCAGGGCTTCCACACCACGCCGCTGCCCTCCCTCATCCTGGGAAACCGCCTGACCTCGTACGAGGACGACGGACGCGGCAAGGTCACCCTCTCCGGCGCCGTCGTGAACCCCCTGGGCCGGATCGCGGAGGACGCCGAGCTGTCGGCCACCCTGGAGTTCCGGGCCCGGCGGCAGATCGGCGTCCGCTCGTTCAGCTTCCCCGTGGCAACCGTGCGCCACGCCGGTGACACGATCGAGTGGAGCGCCACCGCCGACGTCGGCGGCACCGTCCGCCCCCTCGGCATCATCGACGCCGTCTGGGACGTGCGCCTGAAGCTGAAGGCCGGCGGGGACCGGATGACCACCCGCGTCTCCGTCGGCGGGGTCGACCTGGAGTCCGCCGCCCGCCTGCGCGTGCGCCCGCGCCTGACCCGGCTGGTCTCCGACCGCTTCGAGCCGGAGATGACCAAGAAGGGCAACCTTTCTTACGTCCTGACCGCCGAGGGCCCCGCCGCTGTCCGCACCCAGTCGCTGATCAGCAGCGCCATGCACGGCAAGGCCGCCGGCGTGGTCAAGCGCAGCCTGCGCCGGGCCCTGAAGGCGCGCCGCAACATCGGCTCGGGCGAGCAGAAGGTGAAGGTCTACCACGAGGTCTTCTCGAAGCTGCCGGTCAAGAAGGGCACGGTCGTCTTCGAGAGCCACATGGGCAAGCAGTACAGCGACAGCCCGAAGGCCATCTACGAGGAGCTGGTCCGCCAGAACGCCCCCTTCGAGGCGATCTGGTCCTACGCGGGCGCCAAGCCCACCGGCTTCCCCGAAGGGGCCACCCTGGTCAAGCGCTGGAGCTGGCAGTACCTGCGGGCGCTGGCCCAGGCCGAGTACTGGGTGGACAATCAGGGCTTCCCGCTGGCGCTGGCCAAGCGCCCGGGGACCACGTACATCCAGACCTGGCACGGCTCCGCCCTCAAGCGGATGGGCTTCCACGAGCCCCGCACCAAGGCGCAGGGCAAGCCGGCACAGGACCGCTTCCAGGCGGCGGTGAACCGCTTCGACCACTTCCTGATCCGCTCCGAGCACGACGTCCGCACCCTCGCCAAGGGCTTCCGGCTCCGTGACGAGGTGCTGCTGCGCACCGGCTACCCGCGCAACGACGCCCTGGTCGAGGCGCACCGGGCCGAGGCGGACAGCGGGGAGCGGGTGCGCGGGCCGCTCGCCGCCGAGCTGGGCATCGACCCGGACAAGCGGGTGCTGCTGTACGCGCCGACCTTCCGGGCCAACGCGGACGGCGCGGTGGAGGGCTTCGAGTTCCCCTTCGACGTGGAGGAGTTCGCGGACCGGCTCGGCGACCGCGTCACCCTGCTGGTGCGCACGCACTACCTCAACAGCGTCTCCCTGCCGCCGTCGGTGGCGGGCCGGGTGATCGACGTCTCCCGCCACCACGACATCACCCCGCTGCTGGCGCTCGCCGACGGGCTGATCACCGACTACTCGTCCGTGATGTTCGACTACGCGGTGCTGGACCGGCCGATGATCTTCTTCGCGTACGACTACGAGAAGTACGCGACGGACATCCGCGGCACCTACTTCGACCTGCTGGACAAGGCCCCGGGCCCGGTGGTGGCCACCGCGGACGAGCTGATGCAGGCCGTCGCCGCCTTCGACGAGGCCGACGCCAAGTACGCCGAGGCCCGCCGCCGGTTCCTCGCCGAGTTCGGCGAGTACGACCGCGGGGACGCCGCCCGCCAGATCGTCGAGAAGTTCTTCACCAGGAGCGGCAAGTGAGCCGGGACATCTTCATCGTCTCCAACAGCGTGGACGAGCTCGGTGGTGTGACCACCTGGTCCCACCAGATGGCCCGGCTCTTCACCGACCGCGGCCACCGCGTGCACATCGTCGGCATCGCCCCCGTGGCCGAGGAGATCCGGCAGAAGCTGCCCGCGGACCTCCCGTACGGGATGACCACGCTGTACGTGACCCACCCGCCGAAGGCCCGCCGGCTGCACGGCATCAAGGGCCGCCTCAACGCCCCCGAACGGCGCCGCCAGGCGGCCCGGCGGGCGCAGATGCGGGCCAAGGCGGAGCAGCTGAGCGAGCTGTTCCGGGCCGCCGGACCGGGCGCGGTGGTGATCGTCACCCAGGTCTGGGCGATGGAGTGGGTGGCCCTCGCCGACACCAAGGGCCTCTCCGTCATCGGGATGAGCCACGAGTCCTTCGAGGCCAGTCAGAAGTCCACCCGCGGCGACCGGGTCCGCCGCTGGTACCCGGAGGTCGACCGGCTGCTCGTCCTCACCCCGGAGGACGCCGACCTGTGGATCCGGGCCGGCATGGAGAACGTCGACAGCATGCCGAACCCGCTGCCGTTCATGCCGGACTCCCCCGCCCCGCGCACGGCGAAGGTCGTCGCGAGCGTCGGCCGCCTCGCCTTCGAGAAGGGCGTGGACCTGCTCCTCGACGCCTGGGCGGACGCCGCCCCGCGCCACCCCGACTGGACCCTGCGGATCTACGGCGCGGGCGTCGAGGAGGCCGGCCTGCGGGCGCACTGCACCTCGCTCGGGCTGGACGACTCCGTGGAGTGGATGGGCAGCACCGACGACGTGCTCGGCGCCCTGAGCGGGGCCTCCGTCTTCGCCCAGGCCTCCCGGGCCGAGGGCTTCCCGATCACCCTGCTGGAGGCGATGGCGGCGGGCCTGCCCGCGGCCGCGTTCGACTGCGCGCCGGGCGTACGCGAGATCGTGCGGCACGGCGAGGACGGCCTGCTGGCCCGCCTCGGCAACACGATGGAGCTGGCCGGACACCTCGACACCCTGATGTCGGACGCCGCCACCCGCGACCGGCTCGGCGACGAGGCCTTCCGCAGCGTGCGCCGCTACTCCAGCGCGGAGATCACCGACCGGTGGGAGAAGCTCTTCGACTTCCTGGAGCGCTGACCCCCTCCCCCGCGTACGCCGAAGCCGCCCGCCCCGGTCCGGGGCGGGCGGCTTCGGCGCGTACGGGCGTCAGACCGTGTGGGCGTCCTGGCGCCGGTCGTGGTGCGGGGCCCTGCGGTTGGCCTCCCAGCCCGCCCACGCCGAGCTGATCATCTCGCGGACGTCGTGCTTCGCCTTCCAGCCCAGCTCCGCGGCGATCCGGTCGGCCGAGGCCACGACCTTCGCCGGGTCGCCGGGGCGGCGGGGGGTGACCACCGGCGCGTAGGTGTGGCCGGTGCCCTCGTTCAGCAGCTCGACCATCTCCTTGACGGAGACGCCCTCACCGCGCCCGATGTTGACGGTGAGGTCCTTGTACTCGCCCTCCGCACCCCACTCGGCCAGCCTGCGCGCGGCCACCACATGGGCGTCCGCCAGGTCCTCGACGTGGATGTAGTCGCGGATGCAGGTGCCGTCCGGGGTCGGGTAGTCGTCGCCGAAGATCCGGGCGCCCTCGCCGGCGTCGTAGCGCTCGAAGACCATCGGGACCAGGTTGAAGACGCCGGTGTCCGCGAGCTCGGGGGTGGCCGCGCCCGCCACGTTGAAGTAGCGCAGGCAGGCGGTGGAGATGCCGTGGGCCCGGCCCGCGGCCCGGACCAGCCACTCGCCGGCCAGCTTGGTCTCGCCGTACGGGCTCAGCGGCTTGCAGGGGGTCTCCTCGGTCACCGAGTCCACGTCGGGCATGCCGTACACGGAGGCGGAGGAGGAGAAGAGGAAGTTGCGGATGCCGGCCCTGGCCACGGCCCCGAGGAGGACCTGGAGGCCCTCCACGTTCTCGTGGTAGTAGTACAGCGGCTTCTCGACGGACTCGCCGACCTGCTTCTTGCCCGCCAGGTGCACCACGCCGGTGATCTTGTGTTTGGCGATGGCCTCGTCCAGGGCGAGCCGGTCGAGCACCGAGGCGGTCACCAGCGGCACGCCCTCCGGTACCCGGTCCTCCCGGCCCGTGGAGAGGTCGTCGAAGACCACGACCTTCTGCCCCGCGAGCAGCATCGCGCGGACGACGTGCGCGCCGATGTATCCGGCGCCACCGGTGATCAGAAACGTCATGCCTTTTCTCCCGTGCTCTGGCGTGACCTGCGCGTGCGGGCGCGGTCGAGGCGGTTGCGTACGAAGGTCAGCGCGCCCCCGGCACCGGGGGCGAGGCGCAGCGCGAGCGCGCCGGAGGCCGTGCGGTAGGGCTGCGCCAGCAGAACACCGTACCGGCTGCTGGGCAGGGCGCGGCGGCGCAGCAGTCCGCCCAGGGGGCGCAGCGAGGTGACGGCGGAGCTCCCGTCGGCGCAGTCCACGGCCGCCCGGACGTCCCAGGCCTGCATGCCGCGCAGCCCCCGGCGGCGGCCCTCGGCGGCCAGCGAGGCGAGCCGGAAGGGGACCTCGGCGCTCCAGCCGTCCCCGTCGGCGGCGGGCCGCAGTTCCACGGGGCGCACCTGGACGGGCTCGCCGCCGGCGCGGGGCAGGAAGCTCAGCCGCACGGTCTGCGGGCGGGCCTGCGCCAGCCTCCCGTACAGCTCGCGCACCCGCACCTGGACGGCCGCGCCCCCGGCGGGCCGCGCGTCGACGGTCAGGGGCAGCCCGGGGGCAGCCCGGAGGCGGGCAGGGCGTCGAGCCCGTCCAGCGGGACCGGCAGCTCCTCGCTCCACACCGGCTCCCCGGCGGGGCCGCAGGCGTACGGGGGCAGCAGCCGGGCGGGCTCGGCCGCCAGGCCCGTCATCAGCCGCTCGACGTCGCCGGGCGGGGCCGGCGAGGCCAGCAGCACCCGGGCGGTCCAGCGGGCGCGGGCGGGGGCGGCGTCGAGGTCGGCGGCGTCGAAACCGGCCAGGTAGTCGCGGGTCAGGGTCCACCAGGCGGCCCGGTAACCGGGGTCCTTGCCGAGCTCGCGCAGGTACATGCGCAGGTCGTAGTCGAGGAACTTCACCTGGCAGGCGTGACCCAGCTCGGGGGAGGCGGCGGCGAGGGTGCGGGAGGCGGTGCGGTGCGCCTCGACACGGGAGCGCCAGTTGCCGATGTCCTTGCGGTCCAGGGAGATGGACACCTGGGCGGCCCGCCGGCGCACGTGCCACACGTAGACCAGGTCGCCGACGACGGCGATACGGGGGGCGGCGGCCAGGACGCGGGAGGTGAAGACGAAGTCCTCGTAGACGAACCGGCCGTCGGGGAAGCGGATCCGGTGCTTCTCCAGGAAGGAACGGTCGTACAGCTTGTTGACGCAGAGGGTGTCGCGGACCAGCTCGGGCCGGTCGGCGGGCCGCTCGACCACCTCGCCCGGCGTGTACAGCCCGGGCATCCACGGCACGTCGCGGCCCTCGGGCAGCTCGCGCCGGACGCACGCGCCGACCGTGACGGGGGCGCGGTGCTCCTCGGCCGCCCGCACCAGGGCGTCGGCCGCGCCGGGCGGCAGCACGTCGTCGCTGTCCAGGAAGAGGACGTACGGGGAGGTGGCCGCGGCGATCCCGTCGTTGCGGGGGGTGCCACAGCCGCCGCTGTTCTCCGTGCGGTGGATCACCTTCAGGCGCGGATGGGCGGCGGCCAGATCCTCCAGCACCCGCGCCGTCGCGTCCGAGGAGGCGTCGTCGACGGCGATGACCTCGGCGACCACCGGGCCCTGGGCGAGGGCCGAGGAAACGGCCTCGCCCACGAGCCCGGCGTCGTTGTACGCGATCACGACCACCGACACCGAGGGGGTGTCACTGCTGGAATTGCTGCTGCTCACCCGCAGGATCCTAGGCGAACGGCGTAAAGCGGGCTTCAAGTCCGCCGCACACCGCCCGCCAGGAGCCCCTAGAAGGGACGGAACTCGTCGTACTCCTGCTGGGCGGCGTCGCCGCGCCGGGCTTCCTTCTCCTTGCGGCGCTGCGTGGCCGGACGCGGGGCCTCCATGCGGTGGTCCTCACCGCGGCGGCCCAGCATCTCGGCGCCGGCCATCATGGTCGGCTCCCAGTCGAAGACGACCGCGTTCTCCTCGGAGCCGATGGCGACGCCGTCGCCCGCCTTGGCACCGGCCTTCTTCAGCGCGTCCTCGACACCGAGGCGGTTGAGCCGGTCGGCGAGGTAGCCGACGGCCTCGTCGTTGTTGAAGTCGGTCTGGCGCACCCAGCGCTCCGGCTTCTCGCCGCGCACGCGGTACACGTCCTCGACCTCGTCGTAGGTGACGGTGAAGCCGGCGTCGTCCACGGCCTTCGGGCGGATGACGATACGGGTCGCCTCCTGCTTGGGCTTGCGGGCGCGCGCCTTGGCCACGACCTCGGCGAGGAAGTAGGAGAGCTCCTTCAGGCCGGTACGGGCGACCGCGGAGACCTCGAAGACCTTGTAGCCGCGGGCCTCCAGGTCCGGGCGGACCATCTCGGCGAGGTCCTGGCCGTCCGGGATGTCGACCTTGTTCAGCACGACGAGGCGGGGGCGCTTCTCCAGGCCGCCGCCGTAGAGCTTGAGCTCCTCCTCGATGAGGTCGAGGTCGCCCACCGGGTCACGGTCCGACTCCAGGGTGGCGGTGTCCAGGACGTGCACGAGGACCGAGCAGCGCTCGACGTGGCGCAGGAACTCCAGGCCGAGGCCCTTGCCCTGGCTGGCGCCGGGGATCAGGCCGGGGACGTCGGCGATCGTGTAGACGGTCGAGCCGGCGGTGACCACGCCCAGGTTCGGGACGAGGGTGGTGAACGGGTAGTCCGCGATCTTCGGCTTGGCGGCGGAGAGCACCGAGATCAGCGAGGACTTGCCGGCGCTGGGGAAGCCGACGAGCGCCACGTCGGCGACGGTCTTCAGCTCCAGGACCACGTCGCCGGAGTCACCGGGCTCGCCGAGGAGGGCGAAGCCGGGCGCCTTGCGGCGGGCGGAGGCCAGAGCGGCGTTGCCGAGGCCGCCGCGGCCGCCCTGGGCGGCGACGTACGTGGTGCCCTGGCCGACGAGGTCGGCGAGGACGTTGCCCTGCTTGTCGAGGACGACGGTGCCGTCCGGCACGGGCAGGACCAGGTCCTGGCCGTCCTTGCCGGAGCGGTTGCCGCCCTCGCCGGGCTTGCCGTTGGTGGCCTTGCGGTGCGGGCTGTGGTGGTAGTCCAGCAGGGTGGTGATCGCCTGCTCCACCACCAGGATGACGTCACCGCCACGGCCGCCGTTGCCGCCGTCGGGTCCGCCGAGGGGCTTGAACTTCTCCCGGTGAACGGAGGCGCAGCCGTGGCCTCCGTTACCCGCGGCGACGTGCAGCTCGACGCGGTCCACGAAGGTGGTCATGGGTGTTCCTCCAGATACTTACGGGAATGTCCCGGACAGGCCTTGCTGTCCATTAAACGTGTCTGTGTGACAACGCGCCGAGGGCGGACCTCTCTTCCCGGCATCCGCCGGGAAGAGCTGAGATCCGCCCTCGGGGTGTTACGAACGCTTGTGATTCAGCGGGAGCTGGATCAGGCGGCCGGAACGATGTTGACGACCTTGCGGCCACGGTGCGTACCGAACTGCACCGCACCCGGCAGCAGCGCGAACAGCGTGTCGTCGCCACCGCGACCGACACCCGCACCCGGGTGGAAGTGGGTGCCGCGCTGGCGGACGAGGATCTCGCCGGCGGAAACGACCTGACCGCCGAAGCGCTTCACGCCGAGCCGCTGAGCGTTGGAATCGCGCCCGTTCCGGGTGGACGATGCGCCCTTCTTGTGTGCCATGTCTCAGTCCCTCTTACTTCGCAGCCGTGGGGATACCGGTGACCTTGATCGCCGTGTACTGCTGGCGGTGACCCTGGCGACGGCGGTAGCCGGTCTTGTTCTTGTAGCGCAGGATGTCGATCTTGGCGCCCTTGTGGTGGTCCACGACCTCGGCCTGGACCTTGATGCCGGCCAGCACCCACGGGTCGCTGGTCACAGCGTCGCCGTCGACAACGAGCAGGGTCGAGAGCTCGACCGTGTCGCCAACCTTGGCAGTGGAAATCTTGTCAACCTCAACGATGTCGCCGACAGCAACCTTGTGCTGGCGACCACCGCTGCGCACGATGGCGTACACGCGGATCTCTCTCTCACTCGGGGCGGAAACTCCTGAAGCCAGCCGCTCACGCGGGCCGGGGCCCACGGTGATCCGGAATTGGACGAGCGGCCTCTCCCGTGTCCCGTCCGCTTGCGCGGAGGGTGCGGGAGGAAGGTGCTCAGGAGCGTGGCGCGCGCTGCACGGTAAACGTCCAGGACACGCCGACGGTCTAGGTTACGGGGCCGGTCCGAGAGGGTCAAACCGGGCCCCGCGCGCCCGTGGGGCCCCGCCTTCCGGCAGGGCCCCACGGACACGGTGTCGATCAGGCCTCGGCCGGGGCCGAGACGGACGGCGGGGTCTGCTGCTCCGCCGCCGCGGTCTTCTTCGTCGTCCGCTTGGCGGCGGTCTTCTTGACCGTCGTCGTCTTCTTCGCGGCCGTCTTCTTGGCGGCCGCCGCCTTCTTGGCCGGGGCCTTCTTCGCCGTGGCCGCCTTCTTGGCCGGAGCCTTGCGGGCGGTCTTCTTGGCCGGCGCCGGGGCCTCGGCCTCGGCGGCCGCCTCGACGACGGGCTCGGCCTCGGACTCGGCCGGAGCGGCCGCCTCGGCCGCCGGGGCCTCGACGACCACGACGGCAGCCTCCGCCGCACCTGCCGGTGCGGTGGCCTTGCGGACGGCGCGGCGGCGCGGACGCGCCGGGGCGGCCTCCACGACCGGCTCGGGCTCGACGACCGGCTCGGCCTCGGCCACGGGCTCCGCGACGGCCTCCACGACCGGCTCGGGCTCCACGGCCACCGGCTCGGCGACGGCCTCCACGACCGGCTCCGGCTCGGGCTCCGCCTCGGCCACGGCCTCCACGACCGGCTCGGGGGCCGGAGCGGTGGCCTTGCGGGTCGCCCGGCGACGGGTACGGCCCTTCGGCGCGGCCTCCTCGGCCACCGGAGCGGCCTCGACCGCGGCGGCCTCGACCGTCTCCGCGGCCTCCACGGCCTCGGCGACGACCTCGGCGGCCGGCTCCAGCACCGTGTCGGCGGGCTCGGTGACCGGCTCGGCCTCGACGACCGGGGTCACCGGCGCCGGGGCGGCCTGCCGCTCACCACCGCGCGGGGCGCCCGCCGGAGCGGTCGCCTTGCGGGTGGCACGGCGACGGTTGCGCCGCCCGCTGATGCCCGCCGCGGCCTCGGCCTCGGCCGGGCTGCTGTACAGCTCCTCGCCCGGGACGAACGCCGGCTCCGGCAGCGCCCGCGGCGCGGCGGCCTCGGCGGCCACCTCCGCCTCGGTCTCGACCTCGAACACCTCGGCCTCGACGGTCTCCGCCGTCTCCAGCTCGTGCTCGTGCTCCGGTGCACGGCCGCCGCGACGCTTGGCACGCTTGCCGTTGCCACCGCCGCCGGCCGCGGCCGGGGTGTCCATGTGGACGATGACACCGCGCCCGTTGCAGTGGACGCAGGTCTCGGAGAAGGACTCCAGCAGACCCTGGCCCACCCGCTTGCGGGTCATCTGGACCAGGCCCAGCGAAGTGACCTCGGCCACCTGGTGCTTCGTACGGTCGCGGCCCAGGCACTCCAGCATGCGCCGCAGCACCAGGTCGCGGTTGGACTCCAGGACCATGTCGATGAAGTCGATGACGACGATGCCGCCCAGGTCGCGCAGCCGCAGCTGGCGCACGATCTCCTCGGCCGCCTCCAGGTTGTTCCGGGTGACGGTCTCCTCGAGGTTGCCGCCCTGGCCCGTGAACTTGCCGGTGTTGACGTCGATGACGACCATCGCCTCGGTCTTGTCGATCACCAGGGAGCCACCCGAGGGCAGCCACACCTTGCGGTCGAGCGCCTTGGCGAGCTGCTCGTCGATCCGGTACGTCGCGAAGACGTCCACCTCGGAGGTCCAGCGCGACAGCCGGTCGGCCAGGTCCGGGGCCACGTGGGACACGTAGCCGTGGATGGTCTCCCACGCCTGGTCACCGCTGATGATGACCTTGGAGAAGTCCTCGTTGAAGATGTCGCGCACGACGCGGACGGTCATGTCCGGCTCGCCGTACAGCAGGCTCGGCGACGAGGTCGTGATCTGCTTCGACTTCTTCTGGATGTCCTCCCACTGCGCCTGCAGACGTTCCACGTCGCGGCGCAGCTCGTCCTCGCTCGCGCCCTCGGCGGCGGTGCGCACGATGACGCCCGCGTCCTCGGGGACGATCTTCTTGAGGATGGTCTTCAGACGCGCGCGCTCGGTGTCGGGCAGCTTGCGGCTGATACCGGTCATCGAGCCCTCGGGCACGTAGACCAGGTAGCGGCCGGGCAGCGAGACCTGGCTGGTCAGGCGGGCGCCCTTGTGGCCGATCGGGTCCTTGGTGACCTGCACCAGGACCGACTGGCCGGACTTCAGGGCGGACTCGATGCGGCGCGGCCCGTTGGCCATGCCGAGCGCCTCGAAGTTGACCTCGCCGGCGTACAGGACGGCGTTGCGGCCCTTGCCGATGTCGATGAAGGCGGCCTCCATCGACGGCAGCACGTTCTGGACCTTGCCCAGGTAGACGTTGCCGACGTAAGAGGTGGCCTCTTCCTTGTTGACGTAGTGCTCCACGAGCACGTTGTCCTCGAGGACGCCGATCTGCGTGCGCTCACCGGCCTGACGGACGACCATCACGCGCTCGACGGCCTCACGGCGGGCCAGGAACTCGGCCTCGGTGATGATCGGCACACGGCGGCGGCCCTGCTCGCGGCCCTCGCGGCGGCGCTGCTTCTTCGCCTCCAGGCGGGTCGAGCCCTTGATGGACTGGACCTCGTCGGACGGCTCGGCCTTCTCGCGCGCCGGGCGCGGCTCGCGGACCTTGACGACGGTGCGGACACCGTCCTCCTCGCCCGCCTCGACCTCGGCGGCGGCGTCACCGCTGCGGCGGCGACGACGACGGCGACGACGGCTGGAGGACGACCCGAGGGCCTCCTCGGCCTCGTCGGCCTCTTCCTCCTCGGCCTCCTCCTCGGCGGCCTCGGTCTCGGTCTCCTCCTCGGCGCCCTCGTCGAGGTCGGCGGCCTCACCACGACGGCGACGGCGGCCACCACGGCGGCGGCGGCGCGAGGGGCGGTCGCCGGACTCGTCGGCCTCCTCCTCGTCGAGCTCGGCGGCCTCGGCCTCCGGCTCCTCCTCGGCGTACTCGGCCTCGGCCACGACCTCGGCCAGGGTCACGGGCTCGGCGGCGGCGCCACGACGGCGACGGCGGCGGCCGGCCGGCTGGGCGGCGACGGGGGCCTGGACCTCGGCGACGGCCTCGGCCTCTTCCTCCTCGGCCTCCTCCTCCGCCTCGACGGCGGCGGCAGCGGCCGCGGCGGCCAGGGCGGCGGTCTCCGGGGTCTGGAACATCGGCTCGGCGAAGACCGGGGCCTGGAACACCGGCACGGCGGGACGCGCGGCACGGCGGGCGGCACGGTTCGGGGCGGCGGGCGCCTCCGGCTCGGCGGCGCCCTCGGGCTGCGCGGGAGCGGCGGCGGCCGGGGCGGCGGC
>NZ_JZWV01001843.1 GCF_000966975.1 Streptomyces katrae
ACGTACACGCACATCGCGCCTCCCGCGCAGCCCGGCACGGCAGGTGGGTGGCGCGCGAGCCCATTTCGGGGCACACAGCAAACCAGCCTTTGCGCCCCTGCTCACCCACAACGTGCCCGCCGGGCTCACCCACAACGTGCCCGCCGGATCCGCTCTCACGGGTGAGCGGCGGGCCTACGAGCCCGGGGCCTGCCACAGCTGGCGGGCCCCGGGACATCCT
>NZ_JZWV01001844.1 GCF_000966975.1 Streptomyces katrae
GGCCGGAGCTGGCCGAGGATCCTTCGTACGCGACGAACGCGGCCCGGACCCGGGGACGGGAGTCCACGGACGCGGTGGTGGCGGGGGCGCTGGGCAAGCTCTCGGCGGACGAGGCCGTGGAACGGCTGGAGGCGGCCGGGATCGCCTGTGCGCGGCTCAACTCGGTGGCGCAGTTGGCCGGACACCCGCAGCTGGCCGCACGGGACCGGTGGCGGGAGG
>NZ_JZWV01001845.1 GCF_000966975.1 Streptomyces katrae
TGTGGCTCGACGGGGCGTCCACGTGCAGGGTGGGCGGCAGCACGCCGTGCCGCATCGCCTGCACCATCTTGATGACCCCCGCCGCACCGGCGGCGGCCTGTGTGTGCCCGATGTTCGACTTGATGGAGCCCAGCCACAGCGGCTCGTCGGTGTCCCGGTCCTGGCCATAGGTGGCGAGGAGCGCCTGGGCCTCGATGGGGTCGCCCAGCTTCGTCCCT
>NZ_JZWV01001846.1 GCF_000966975.1 Streptomyces katrae
GGTCAGGTGTGGATGCGGCTGTTGGGGCCGTCGTGGCTGTCGGCGGTGTCGTCGTTGAACCAGTAGTCGCCGGCGGCGAGGTAGCGGAAGGAGTGGGTGCTGTGTGCGGGGAGGGCGACGCTGGCGGTGCGGGTGCCGTCGCCCTGGGGCGTCAGGGGGTGCGCGAGCGGGTTCCAGTGGTTGAAGTCCCCGACCACGCTCACCGGCCCGGCGGGGG
>NZ_JZWV01001847.1 GCF_000966975.1 Streptomyces katrae
GCCGCGGCGGCGTTCGGCCCGGCGGCAGACGGAGGCGTCGCGGCGGCCCCCAGGCCGGCGGCGGGCGGAGGCGTCGCAGGAGCGCTCGGCCCGCCGACGGGCAGGAACGGCGTACGGGCGCTCCCCCCGGCGGCCGGCAGCGGCTTCCGGAGGGTCTCCGGCCCACCGACCGACGGGAACGGATCACGGCCGTCCGCCCCAGCCGCGGACCGGGAC
>NZ_JZWV01001848.1 GCF_000966975.1 Streptomyces katrae
GGCTTGGCGAGCTTCTCGGTACGCGCGGTGGCCGCACCCTCCGCCGACGGCTTCGCCAGGGAAGCCGTGGGCGCGGTGGCGGGTTCCTTCGCACCGGCGGCGGGCGGAGGCGTCGCAGGGGCGTCCGCCCCGCCCACCGGCGGGAACGGCGCACGGGCGCTCCCCCCGGCGGCCGGCAACGGTTTCCGGAGGGTCTCCGGCCCCGCGGACCGGGAC
>NZ_JZWV01001849.1 GCF_000966975.1 Streptomyces katrae
GCTGTGCAATGGTCAGCGCCGGGATCATGCGTTCGGCGGCGACGCGGAGCCTGCGGGCCTCGTCCTTGGTGGTATGGAACGGGTGTGTGGTGGTGGTGACGTGCACGACGGTCACGGTCAACTCCTGTGCGGGGTGGGAGGGCCTGGAGCGGGGCGAGGTGGGGCACCCGTCTCGCCCCGCGGTCGATGTCAGTGGTGAACCGGATGGCCGAGCAC
>NZ_JZWV01001850.1 GCF_000966975.1 Streptomyces katrae
CGCTGGGACGGGAGGAGCGCGTAGCGATCTGGGGCGGGATGGCCGCGCCCCTGGGCCGGGGAGTGGATCTGGGGGTCGGATGCCCGGTCTGCCGGCGCCCGACCACCCCGAAAGGCCCTGATGCGGCCGATTGTCCGACTCTGGACCGGACCGTTCCTCTGGGGGCTTCCCGACAGTCCTTGGCATTTCGGTCCGGGACGGCCTGTCAAGGGTCG
>NZ_JZWV01001851.1 GCF_000966975.1 Streptomyces katrae
GACAAGGCGGTGTACGAGGCCCGCTACGAGTTCCGGCACCGCCCCGACTGGCTGCACGTCCCGATGGCGGCGATCCGCCGGCTGTCGGCGCCCGAGCGCCCCGCCCACCGCATGCCCCCGCCCCTGCCCGGCACCACCACCCCCCACCCGAAGCCCCCGAGGAGGCCGCTCGCGTGAGCGCCGCACGACAGCCGTCACCCTGTCTCTTATACACA
>NZ_JZWV01001852.1 GCF_000966975.1 Streptomyces katrae
ATCCGGGCCAGGGCGGCCCTCCGGCCCCCCCCGCCGCGCCCGCTCGGTAGCCGACGGCTCGGCGAGCCAGACCACCCCGGCCCCGGACACCGCCACCCCGGCGGAGTCCGCCCCCGCGCGCCCGGCGCGCCGCACCCGCTCGGCGGCGGACGGTTCCGCCAGCCAGGCGGCCCCGTCGCCGGACGCGGCCACGCCGGCGGACACGGCCCCCGGCA
>NZ_JZWV01000363.1 GCF_000966975.1 Streptomyces katrae
AGCTGCGCGAGCACGTGCTCGACAACGAACTCGCGGATGTCGGGGGCGAGCAGCGAGTCCAGGTCGATGTCGGCCGCGTGCTGCGTGGACACGACGACCGTGTCCAGGCGCACGGCCTTGTCACCGTCGTACTCGATGGTGACCTGGGTCTTGCCGTCGGGGCGCAGGTACGGGATGGTCCCGTTCTTGCGGACCTCGGAGAGGCGGCGGGAGAGCCGGTGCGCGATGT
>NZ_JZWV01000372.1 GCF_000966975.1 Streptomyces katrae
GTCCTGCTCTACCGCGTGGCCTACCGCCAGCCGGGCAGCGGGCTGCTGGAGCTCTACCTGCTCGGCGCCATCGTCGCCCCCGTCCTCGGCTGGTACGGGGCCCGCCGGATCTGCGAGCGGACCGCCGCCGACCTGCGCTCCCGCTGGGACGGCCTGCTCGGCGGCGGGGGCGTGGTCACGGCCAAGGTCCCCGAGGCGGTCCCCGGCAACCCGGACGAGAAGGCCCGCGAGGACCTGCGCCACCAGCTGGCGAAGCTCACCGCCGAGGACCGCAGCAATTCCGTCTTCTACGCCGGCCCCAAGGGCATCCTCGGCATGGGCACCCGCTGGGGCAGCTGGCAGATGGCCGAGGAGCTGACCCCGAAGACCGAGGGCCACGAGATCCACCCCTTCCGCAGCTGGGACGTCATACGCGCGATCGACACCCAGCTGCGCAAGCTGGAGCGCGGCCCCCTGCACACGGGCGGCTTCCCGCCCGCCTCGATCCAGCACTGGATCGTCACCCCCGTCGGCGAGGGCGCCGCCGAGGTGGCCCGGCCCGGCGGCGAGGACGTGGACACGTTCATGGTGAAGCCGCACGAGATCACCCGGATCTGCAACGAGCAGCAGTTCAGCGCCGGCAACCGGCACTACCTGGGCATCCAGTGGCCGCTGTGGGACGGCCAGCTCGTCATCACGATGCTGGTCACCGTCACCGTGCTCTACAAGACCCTGCGCGTGGACGTCACCGCGCACGCCCTCGGCCCCGTGCACGGCCTGTTCACCACCAAGTCCAAGCCGCCGGTGGTCGAGGTCCCCAAGTCCATCCGCTTCTGGGAGACGGTCGAGCGCCCGCTGCCGCTGGTCGACGCGAGCGAGGTCGTACGGCTGGCCGTGCGCGCGCCCCTGACCTGGTACCCGCCGCTGCTGGACTACTTCGGCGGCAAGCTGGTCCTGCCCGAGCCCTTCGGCCTGCGG
>NZ_JZWV01000373.1 GCF_000966975.1 Streptomyces katrae
GCCCGAGCCCTTCGGCCTGCGGCACGTCTGGGCGGGCTCGATGTGGCGCCACCGCTTCATGGCGGACGACGCCCTGCGCACCGTGGCCCCGGTCCTGCGGGCGGTGCACGCGGCGGCCTTCCAGGTGCTGGACGAGAACGGCGTGGACACCTCGGCCTTCACCAACCGCTCCTCGATCATGAACGGCCTGATCCAGGAGCCGGCCCCGCGCAAGGCGGACGTCTACGACGCCTAGGTAGGCTGGAGGGGTCCGATCCGGCCCGGGGAGGTGCCGCCGTGACCGAGCGCAAGCCGCCCGGGGTCAGCTTCGAGTCCTTCGTGGACCGGCAGATCAGGGAGGCCGCCGACCGGGGCGAGTTCGCCCGGCTGCCGGGCCTGGGCAAGCCGCTGGCCTCCCTGGACGCCCCGTACGACGAACTGTGGTGGATCAAGGGGAAGCTCCACCGCGAGGGCTTCTCCCCGCTGCCGCCCGCGCTGGCCCTGCGCAAGGAGGCCGAGGACGCCCGTGAGGCGGCCCTGGCGGCCCCTACGGAGGCCGGGGCCAGGGCGGTGCTCGCGGAGATCAACGAGAAGATCCGCGCCGCCCTGCGCCGGCCCCCGCCGGGACCGCCCTTGAAGCTCGCCGAGTTCGACGTGGAGGCGGTCCTGGCACAGCGGCGGACGGCCCGGCCGTCCGGCTCCGGCTAGTCGTTCGGCCAGGCGTCGGCGAGCATCTGGCGGGTGTCCGCGAGGAGTTGCGGCAGCACCTTGGTGTGCCCGACGACCGGCATGAAGTTCGTGTCCCCGCCCCAGCGGGGCACGATGTGCTGGTGCAGGTGCGCGGCGATGCCGGCGCCGGCGGCGGCGCCCTGGTTCATGCCGATGTTGAAGCCGTGCGCCCCGGACGCCTTGCGCAGCGCGACCATGGCCCGCTTGGTCAGCTCGGCCAGCTCCGCCGTCTCCGGGCCGTCGAGCTCCGTGTAGTCGGCGACGTGCCGGTAGGGGACGACCATCAGGTGGCCACCGTTGTACGGGTACAGATTGAGCACGGCGTAGACGTGCTTGCCGCGCGCGACGACCAGGCCGTCCTGGTCGGCCATCTCCGGGATCCCGCAGAAGGGGCAGCCGTCCCCGGCCTCCGGGCCGGTCGGCTTGTTCTCGCCCTGGATGTAGGCCATCCGGTGGGGCGTCCACAGACGCTGGAACGCGTCCTGCGTGCCCACACCGATCTGCTGCTCCGGCTCAATCGTCATAGGACGCAGCATATGACCTTGCCCGGAGGAACGAGGAAGGCCCCCGGAAAGTGATCACCTGGTGATCGCTCCGGGGGCCTTCGGGCCGGGTCAGACCTGGACGCGGTCCGCGACGACCTTGGCCAGCTTCGCCAGCGCCTCGTCCTTGGGGATGCCGTTCTCCTGCGAACCGTCGCGGTAGCGGAAGGAGACGGTGCCCGCGGCCATGTCCTCGTCACCGACGATGATCATGAACGGGACCTTGAGCTTCTGGTGGTTGCGGATCTTCTTCTGCATCCGGTCGGAGGAGGCGTCCACCTCGACCCGCAGGCCCTGCTTCTTCGCCTCGGCGGCGAACTCCTGCAGGTACTCCACGTGCCCGTCGCCGATCGGGATGCCGACGGCCTGGACCGGGGCCAGCCACGGCGGCATGGCGCCCGCGTAGTGCTCCAGCAGGACGGCGAAGAACCGCTCGATCGAGCCGAACAGCGCGCGGTGGATCATGACCGGGCGCTGGCGGGAACCGTCGGCCGCGGTGTACTCCAGGTCGAAGCGCTCCGGCAGGTTGAAGTCCAGCTGGACGGTCGACATCTGCCAGGTGCGGCCGATGGCGTCGCGCGCCTGCACGGAGATCTTCGGGCCGTAGAAGGCGGCGCCGCCCGGGTCGGGGGTCAGCGGGAGGCCCTGCTTCTCGGCGACCTGCTGGAGGACCGCGGTGGCCTCCTCCCAGACCTCGTCCGAGCCGACGAACTTCTCCGGGTCCTTGGTGGACAGCTCCAGGTAGAAGTCGGTCAGACCGTAGTCGCGCAGCAGGTTGAGCACGAAGGTGAGGGTGCGGTCGAGCTCCTCGGCCATCTGCTCACGGGTGCAGTAGATGTGCGCGTCGTCCTGGGTGAAGCCGCGGGCCCGGGTCAGGCCGTGGACCACGCCGGACTTCTCGTACCGGTACACGGTGCCGAACTCGAACAGGCGCAGCGGCAGCTCACGGTAGGAGCGCCCGCGCGCGTCGAAGATCAGATTGTGCATCGGGCAGTTCATGGGCTTGAGGTAGTAGTCGGTACCACCGTCGAGCTGCATGGGGGGGTACATGCCCTCCGCGTACCAGTCCAGGTGGCCGCTCTTCTCGAAGAGGGCGCCCTTGGTGGCGTGCGGGGAGTAGACGAACTCGTAGCCCTCCTCCTCGTGCCGGCGGCGCGAGTAGTCCTCCATGGTCCGGCGGATGATGCCGCCGCGCGGGTGGAAGACGGCGAGGCCGGAGCCGATCTCGTCCGGGATGGAGAAGAGGTCGAGCTCGTTGCCGAGCTTGCGGTGGTCGCGCTTCTCGGCCTCGGCGAGGAAGTCGAGGTGCGCCTTCAGCTCCTCCTTCGACGGCCACGCGGTGCCGTAGATGCGCTGGAGCATCGGGTTCTTCTCGCTGCCGCGCCAGTAGGCGGCCGCGTTGCGCATCAGCTTGAACGCCGGGATGTTGCGGGTGGTGGGCAGGTGGGGACCGCGGCAGAGGTCCTTCCAGCACAGCTCGCCGGTCTTGGCGTCGAGGTTGTCGTAGATGGTCAGCTCGCCGCCGCCCACCTCGACGTTCGCCCCGTCGTCGGTGGACGCGGAGCCCTTGATGCCGATGAGCTCCAGCTTGTAGGGCTCGTCCGCGAGCTCCTCACGGGCCGCCTCGTCGGAGACCACGCGGCGGGCGAACCGCTGCCCGCGCTTCTGGATCTCCTGCATCTTCTTCTCGATGGTCTTGAGGTCATCGGGAGTGAAGGGCTTGGCGACGTCGAAGTCGTAGTAGAAGCCGTCGCGGACCGGCGGGCCGATGCCCAGCTTGGCCTCGGGGAACAGCTCCTGCACGGCCTGGGCCATGACGTGCGCGGTCGAGTGGCGCAGGATGTTCAGGCCGTCCTCGGAGGAGATCTCCACCGGCTCGACGGTCTCGCCGTCCCGGACCTCGTACGAGAGGTCCTTCAGCTCGCCGGCGACGCGCGCGGCGATGACGGTGCGCTCACCGGCGAACAGCTCGGCCGCCGTAGTGCCCGTGGTCACCACGCGCTCGTCCCGCTCGGAATCGCGTTGGATGATCACACGGACGTCTGACACCGGTTTCTCCTGAACTCTGGGGGCCCTCCCCGGCGGGAGCCGGGCGGGGAACGCGCCGGTGGTTCCGGCGCGTGTGAATCGTACCGAGCGGAGCGGCCGCGCCGCTAAACGGTTGTGCGGGGTGCCTTGACGGGGGCGGGGCGGGGCGGGGAAATCCCGGCGCGTACCGCCGGGAGCGCCGGTAGCGTGGCCGGGCCGTGTCCGCCGTGCCCCGAGAGGACCCCTCGCATGCCGCACCCCCGCGTCCGTCCGCTGGACCTGGCCGACGAGGCGACCGCCGTCGCCGTGCACCGGATCGGGCGGGCCGCGTACACCGTGGAGGCGGAGCTGATCGGGTTCGACGGGATCCCCGCGCTGGGCGAGAGCCTCGACGAGATGCGGGGGCGGGCGCTGGAGTGGCTGGGTGCGGTCGGGCCGGACGGGGCCGTCGCCGGGTTCCTGGCCTGGGAGGAGCCGGCGGCCGGCGGGCCGGTCGGCCTCGACCGGCTCTGCGTGGACCCCGCCTGGTTCCGCCGGGGCGTGGCCTCGCTGCTGCTGCGCCACGCGCTGGAGGAGCTCTTCCCGGGCCGCCCGGTGGAGGTCACCACGGGGGCGGACAACACCCCGGCGGTGGCCCTGTACGAGCGGCTGGGCTTCGTCCGGGGCGGCGACTTCTCCCCCGTCCCCGGGCTGCGGATGGCCTCGTTCACGCTCACCCCGGGCGCGGCCTGAGCGGGAGGCGGAACCCGTCGGCGGCTCCGTACGTCCCAGCGGCGTCCGAGCGCAGGTGTCCCAGGGGGATGATCATGCGTCGCACCGCCGTCACGCTCGCCGGCCTCGCCTTCTTCACCGCCGCCCTCGTGGGCGGCTGCGGCACCGCCGCCTCCGGACCGGGGGCTCCCGCGCCGCTCCCGCCCTCCGGGCCGGCCGCCGCCTGTCCGGTCCTCGACCGCGCGGCGCACACCGCACCGCCCGCCACCGTCGGCGGGACCCCCGTGAACACCCCCGAGGCCGCCCGTCTGTCGCAGGCCGTCGGGGCGCAGGGCCGGGGGGCCTTCGCCGACGTCTACGGGGCCCAGATCACGGACCACCCGGCCGGCCGGGTCGCGCTGTGCGTCACCGACCTCGGCCGGGGCCGGCTGCTGCTGGAGGCCGCCCGGAAGGCCGACCCGGCCGTGGATCCGGGGCGCGCGGACCTGTACCTGAGCCGCTACACCCGGCGTGCGCTGAACGAGGGCGTGGCCCGGCTCACCGCCGACCAGGGCCGCCCGCTGTTCCCGCTCTACAGCTTCTCCCCGGCCCCGGACGCCTCGGGGATCGTGGTGACGAGCACCGCCGAGGGCGCCGCGTCGAAGGACCTCAAGGCCCGTCTGGAGCAGCTGACCGGCGGCATCCCCGTCACGGTCGAACGCGGCGACCCCCTCACCCCCGCGGTGGGCGGCCCGTCCGCGGACGCCGGCGACCCGGCCCCGTAGGGCCCGGCCGGCCGTCCGGGCCCCGGCGGGAACGGGCGGACAGGCCCTCGGCCGGGCGGGCTCAGTCGTCGGACGGCAGGACGTCCTCGGGGTCGAAGGAGGCGTCGAGGGACTTGATCAGCCGGTCCCGTTCCCCCTCGTCCAGCGGGACCGGGGTCACGTCCGCGGCGTCCGTCAGCCGGCGGAAGCCGCCCCGCCGGGAGAGGCGGCCGCTGACGCGGACCGGGAGGCCCGCCAGGTGGGCGTGGACGGCGATCCGGTACGCCTCCTCGTCGAGCGCGGCCCGTACGTACGGGACGTCCGCCCCGGCCAGGACCCTCAGCCGGACCGTCCCCCCGCCGCCCGCGGCCGCCCGCCGCATCCGTACGACCGCCCCCGTCAGCCGCACGGCGACGGCCGGCTCGGCGCGGGTGTAGCGGGCGGAGGCCTCGCGCAGCACGGGCAGGTCGCCGGGCGAGAACTCCACCGGTTCGGGCCGCGCCGCGCACCCGGCCGGGACCCCGGCGGCCGGGGCCCAGGCCAGCGCGACGCGGGCCCCTTCCGAACCCTGGACGAGGGCGATCAGCGCGTCGGCGAGCTCCCGGCTGACGCCGGCCGCGACGGCCGAGTCGAAGGCCTCCATGCCGCCGGTGGCCCGCTGGTAGTCCACCGCCTCGCGGGCGGCGTGCAGTGCGTGGTGGAGCCGCGTCACCAGGCCCCGGCCGCCGTCCACCGGAACGTACGCGGCGAGCCGGCGCCCGTCCGGTCCGGGCCCCACCAGCACCCCGTCCAGGGCCCGTTCGGCCTGGGCGCGGTGGCGGGCCCCGTAGTACCCGGCGCGGGCGCGTTCGGCGAGGGCCCCGGCCAGCAGCAGCCGGCGGGCCGCCGAGCGCAGCCGCTCCTGCGCGCTCCAGGCGGCCTCGCCCTGGAACCCGTACGGCGCCTCGGGGATCTCGCGTTCCCACCGGACCTCGTCGCTGGGCAGGCTCAGCCCGAACAGCACCTCCCGCGCCGACGGCAGCCCGCTGCGCGACAGTGCGGTGAGGGCCTCCTCCAGCAGGTCCGCGCAGTCGGGGAAGGTCCGGGTCTCGGGGACGAGCAGGCTGGTGCCGGCGTGCCCGGGCGGGGTCCAGCGCCCGTAGCGGCCCGCCGCCCCGCCGCGCCGCAGCCAGCCGTGCCGGTGCAGCAGCGCTCCGAGGACCCGGGGGTCGACCTCGGCGGGATCGGGGGCGCCGGGCGGGGCCGGCAGCAGGGGCGGCAGCGGCTCCAGGCGGGTTTCGGGGCGCGGTGCGTGACGGTCCATCAGGGTGTCCCTCCCGACCCGACCCGGGTCATGATCTCGCACAGCGCCCGGTCGTCGAAGATCCGCGCGGTCGGGATCCGTACGGTGGTCCGGCGCCGGCCGGTCACCGGATGCCCGGCGAGGTTGGTCCAGTAGCAGCAGTGCCTGAGGTCGAGCCGGTCGTGCCCGGCGCTCAGCCACTGCTCCCGCTCCCGCGGTACGAGCATCACGACGAGGATCTTGTGGACGGCGACCGGGGTGCGGGCCAGCTTCACCAGGTGTTCGTTGTCGAGGGTGAAGCCGAAGGTGGGCCCGGCCGGACGCGGCGGGACCTGGTAGGTCGCCTTCAGCTGCACCTTGATGGTGACCTCGTCGTCGACGGCGTGCTCGGGCGCGCCGTGGCTGACGTGCCAGTCGATGCCGTTGTCCGGGAACGGCTGGGACAGCGAGCAGCCGGCGGCGGCCGCGACGGCGTGCAGGTATCCCACCTGGAGGGTCTCCATGCAGGCGGTGGTGGCGAGCGTGCCGCGCAGCGGACCGGTCCTCGCTCCGGTGTCCGCGTCCAGCACCCCGCCCGGTTCGGGCTGCGCGAGCGCCATGGCCGGCCCCCCATGCCTTCCGGGCTCTGCCGTGCGGGTGGTGGTGACGTGACGACGTGATGACGTGCGGGGTGACGGCCGGTCACGTGTACGACCCCCCAGGGGAGTTGTCTCCGCACCCGGCTCGGCGCAAACGGCGTACGGGGCAAACAGCCCGGGTATCACGGAATCGGCGGGGGCGGCAGGTCCCGGGGCGGTGGCGCCCGGTACGCCCCGTCTGCCGATCGGGGACGAGGAGTTCGCCATGACACGCTGGTACGAGGGGCCGCTGGCCGCCTTCGACACGGAGACCACCGGGGTGGACGTCGAGCAGGACCGGATCGTGTCCGCCGCGCTCGTCGTGCAGGAGTGTGCGGGCGGCCGGGTCCGCGCCACGCGCTGGCTGGTCAATCCCGGCATCCCGGTGCCCCGGGGCGCCACGGAAGTGCACGGCCTGACCGACGAGCACCTCCAGCGGCACGGCCGCTGGCCGGCTCCGGTGGTGGAGGAGATAGCCCGTGCGCTGAGCGAGCAGCAGATGGCGGGCCGGCCGGTGGTGGTGATGAACGCGCCGTTCGATCTGACGCTGCTGGACCGGGAGTTGCGCCGGCACCGGGCGTCGACGCTCGCCCGGTACCTGGACGACCGGCCGCTGACGGTGCTGGATCCGCGGGTGCTGGACAAGCACCTGGACCGCTACCGCAAGGGCCGCCGGACGCTGACGGACCTGTGCGCGCACTACGGGATAGAGCTGGAGGGGGCGCACGACGCCTCGGCGGACGCGATGGCCTCGCTGGAGCTGGTCCGGGCGGTGGGGCGCCGGTTCGCGGCCCGGCTGGAGCGGCTGACCCCGGCGGAGCTGCACCAGCTCCAGGCGGTGTGGCACGCGGCGCAGGCGCGGGGGCTGCAGGCGTGGTTCGCGCGGCAGGGCACCCCGGAGGCGGTGGACCCGCACTGGCCGCTGCGCCCGGAGGTCCCGGCGGCGGCCTGAGCCGGCCCCCGGGGAGGGGCCGGGAAATGCGGAAGGCCGGTCCGTCATCAGACGGACCGGCCTGTCCCGGTGGGCGATACTGGGATCGAACCAGTGACCCCTTCGGTGTGAACGAAGTGCTCTCCCGCTGAGCTAATCGCCCGGGCACACCGCAAACATTACCGCATGTCAGCGGTGCTCCATGACCACCTCCGGACGATCACTGGTCCTTGAGGTTCCACGGCAGTGTGAGGCCGTACTTCCACAGGTAGAACCCGACCAGCGCGCCGGCGATGGCCAGGCCCGCGCTGGTGAGGATGATGTTGCGGCGCCGGACCTTCGGGTCCAGGGCCTTCTGCGCCGCCTCGGTGACCTTGCGCTTGGTCCAGCGCAGGACCAGGTGGGCCCACGCGAACTCGGTGGCCCAGATCGCCAGGCCGGCGAAGATCGCTACCCAGCCCGGTCCGGGCAGGACGAGCATCGCGACGCCGGCGCCGATGACGGCCAGGCCGACGATGAAGACGCCGACCTGCCAGCTCAGGTGCAGGCTGCGGTTGGCCTTGATGAAGGCGGGCGCCTTCGAGACGTGCGTCGCTTCCTCGGCGGCCGTGTCGCCCGTTGCGGATTCATTGGTTCCGCGGTCACTCCCCGTATCCATGGCGCCGAATCTACCCGAGCCGGAAGCACACGTGAATGGTGCTTCGAATCCGCCGTTCGAGGGACCCAGAGGTCCGCAAAACGGTCAGAGGGGTTTACAACGGCACCGTAGGTGGCATGTCGATTTCGCCGACGTGCGAATCCCCGAGCGCACACTGAGCGAAAGGCCCTGGCGCTTATGAACACCACGGTCAGCTGCGAGCTGCACCTGCGCCTCGTTGTGTCGAGCGAGTCCTCACTGCCTGTTCCGGCGGGCCTGCGGTATGACACGGCCGATCCCTACGCCGTGCACGCCACCTTCCACACCGGCGCCGAGGAGACGGTCGAATGGGTGTTCGCCCGTGACCTCCTCGCTGAGGGCCTCCACCGGCCTACCGGTACCGGCGACGTCCGCGTCTGGCCGTCCCGCAGCCACGGTCAGGGCGTCGTCTGCATCGCCCTGAGCTCACCGGAGGGAGAAGCGCTGCTGGAAGCACCCGCACGAGCCCTCGAGTCGTTCCTGAAGCGCACGGACGCCGCGGTCCCGCCCGGGACCGAGCACCGGCACTTCGACCTCGACAAAGAGCTCTCCCACATCCTGGCCGAAAGCTGAGCCAGGCCCCCAGCCGCCCGGCACCGTCCGACTCGGGGCGACGGTGCCGCACGGACAACCCCATACGGCAGTACCGGCGCCGGCCCCGCGGGAGCCACCCGCGGGGCCGGCGCCGGAGTGCTGTCCGGGCGCCCTGTTGACGCCAACCGCTAGAGTCGGCCCCCAGCGGCGGCAGCGGCCCGTCGCCGCCAGACCGGCCCCCAGGAGCGACCCCGTGCAGATCCCCCACGACACCCGTCGCGCGCTCGACGTCGTCGTCGCGCTGGTGAACACCGCGGCCGAGCCGGACCAGCCCGACGGGCTGGCGGACGTCGCGGCCCTGCGCGGCTTCGTCGTGGAGCACGCGATCAGCGACGTCGGCGAGCTGAGCGCCCGCGACCTCGCCGGGGTCCAGACGGTACGGGGCAAGTTCGCGCAGGTCTTCGCCGCGCCGAACTCCCGTGCGGCGGCCGCGCTGATCAACGAGCTGGTGGCCACGGCCGGCACCACCCCCCAGCTGACCGACCACGACGGCTACGACTGGCACGTGCACTACTTCGCGCCCGGCGCCTCGGTGGGCGACCACCTGGCGGCCGACGGCGGCATGGCCCTGGCCTTCATCGTGGTCTCCGGCGAGCAGGAGCGGCTGCGCCGCTGCGAGGCCCCGGACTGCCGGCGGGCCTTCGTGGACCTCTCCCGCAACCGCTCGCGCCGCTACTGCGACAGCCGGACCTGCGGGAACCGGCTGCACGTGGCCGCGTACCGGGCGCGCCGCAAGGGCGCCGACAGCCACACCGAGCGGGCCTCGGAGCAGGCCTCAGAGCAGGTAGAGATCGTGCACGGCGGCGAGCAGCAGCAGTAGCCCGATCACCGCCAGGAAGATCATCAACGGCGGCTGGGACAGGGCGAAGAGACAGCCGCGCGCTTCGGGGGCTCCGAGGGGCGCGGGGGCCTCGGCGACGGGGGCCTCGGCAACGGGGACGGGAGCGGTCGGCTCACCCTGCGATGTGTCGAGCATGTCGGGGTGATGATCGCGCAACGAACGCCCCGTGCGCCCCCAACACGCCATGTATCACGCGGTAGTTCGCCTTCTGTCCTCACTTCGGGTGGTTTCCCCGGGCTTCTCCCGCGCGAGAGCGGCCGGGTGCGCTAGGGGCCGGACACCCCCTAGATGCCGTGTTTCTTCAGAATGGCCTCGATGTCGGAGAAGTCCTCCGCCGGGGCGCTCTGCGGCTTCGGGGACGGGCCGGTGGCCCCGCCGCCGAGGGCGGGCGCGGAGGCGGCCGGGGCGACGGCCCCAGGGGTCTTCCCGGACCCTCCCACGGCACGGCGCTCCAGGGCCCGGGTGGTCACGAGCAGCACCCATGCCAGACCGAGCACCCCGAAGCCGATCCACACGGCCGGCTTGAAGACCATCCCCGACAGCCACTGCACCGCGCCGGTCAGCACCAGGCCCACCGGCACCAGGGCGTACCCGGTGATCCGCGCGGCCCGCAGGAAGCGCCTGCGGTAGGCGGTCACGGCGGCGATGCCCAGGCCCGCCGCGGACACCGCGGAACATATGGTCTCGGCGAGCATGCGGTCCTCCGGCGGTCTGCGGTGGGCGATCTGTCCCTTCCATCCTGCACCGGCCGCCGCCGCCGCGGCCATGCCCGCGGCCCCGCACGGCCCGATCTCCGGGACATCTCGGGGTCGGTTCTCCTCCCCCGGTGCCCCCCGGGTGGTCTGGGAGACTGTCCGCATGACCGATTCCGTGATCCTCGACGTCTGGTGCGAACTCCAGTGCCCGGACTGCCACAGCGCTCTGGACGACGTGCGCGCCCTGCGGGCCCGCTACGGCGACCGGCTGGACATCCGGCTGCGCCACTTCCCGCTGGAGAAGCACAAGCACGCCTTCGCCGCCGCGCAGGCCGCCGAGGAGGCCCTGGAGCAGGGGCAGGGCTGGCCGTACGCGGAGGCGGTGCTGGCCAGGACGGCCGAGCTCGGCGAGCGCGGCGAGGCCGTACTGCTCGACGTGGCACGTGAACTGGGCATGGACGCCGAGGAGTTCGACACCGCCCTGAT
>NZ_JZWV01000374.1 GCF_000966975.1 Streptomyces katrae
GCCCTGATCGACGGCCGGCACATCCTCCTCGTCGACGCCGACCAGGCCGAGGGCAAGGCCATCGGCGTGACCGGCACCCCGACCTACGTCATCGGCGGCGAGCGCCTCGACGGCGGTAAGAGCCAGGAGGGCCTGCGCGCCCGCATCGAGGAGATCGCCGACCGGCTGCTGGCCGAGGGCGACGAGGGCTGAGTCAGCCGAGTTCCTTGGCGTAGTTGACGTCGGTGGTCCGGTAGCCGAGGGACTCGTACAGCCGCAGGGCCGGGGTGTTGGCGGCGAACACGTGCAGCGCCAGCACGCGGTGGCCCTGCGCGATCGCCGTGCGCTCCGCGAGGAGCATCAGGTCCCGGCCGTGGCCGCGGCCCCGGTGCTCCTCGGCGACCGCCACGTCGTACACGTACGCCCCCTCGCCGCCCTCCCCGGCCGCCGCGAGCCACACGTGCCCGACGGGGGTCCCGGCCGACTCCAGGACGGCGAACGTGACCCCGGGGGTGTCCAGGCCCTCGGGGAGCCGCGCGTCGTGGTCGGCCTCCGACTTGGCCCGCGCCGCCTCCGGCCGCATGCCCCGCGCCGTCCAGCTCGCCGCGTACTCCTCACGGGCCCGGACGTTCCACACCGCGTACTCGGCCTCCGTCATCGGCCGGCCGCGCGCCCCCTCGGAGAGGGCCGGGGGGCGCTCCGGGAGCTCCTTGGCCATGTTCCGGCTGGTCTCGGCGTACCCGAGGGCCGCGGCGAGCCTCAGGCCGCCCGGGGAGCCCGCCGGGACCGAGATCCGCACCCGGCGGCAGCCCCAGCCGCGCAGCACCTCCTCGGCGGCCAGCGCGGCGACCGTGGCACGGCCCCGGCGGCGGTCCGGCTCGTCGATGGCCAGGTCGCGGATCTCCCCCACCGTCGGCCCGAAGGGCGTGTCGGCGGCGATCAGGAGCGTTCCGACGCGCCTGCTGTTGACGCGGACCTCGTACGGGCGCGAGCGCGCGCCGCCCTCGCTCTGCTGAAGCGGCCCGCTCGGCCGCAGGGTGGTGGTCATCCGTCGAGTTCTACCCGCCCCGCGCCGGTGTCACCACGGTGCGCGGGGGCTCACGGGTCGATGTCGGACGCGGCACGCTCCTCGAAGACCCGCATGGCGTTGGCGGTGACCGGGCCGGGGGCGGCGGCCAGGGTGCGGCCGTCGACGCGGTGGACGGCCTGGACGTCGCGCAGCGTGGAGGTCAGGAAGACCTCCTCGGACCGCTCCAGCACGTCGAAGGGCAGGTCGGTCTCGTGGGCCCCGGTCCATTCGAGGGCCAGCGCGCGGGTGATGCCGGCGAGGCAGCCCGAGGCCACGGGCGGGGTGTGCAGCTCCCCGTCGAGGACGACGAAGACGTTGGAGACGGCGCCCTCGCAGAGCTGTCCGACGGTGTTGGCGAAGAGGGCCTCGGAGGCGCCCGCCCGGTTCGCCCGCGCGAGGGCGACCACGTTCTCGGCGTACGAGGTGCTCTTCAGGCCGGTCAGCGGGGAGCGCTCGTTGCGCACCCAGGGAACGGTGATCACGGCCGTGGTGTCGGGGCGGCGGGTGGCCGCGCCGACGGCGGCGACCAGGGTGGGCCCGGTCCCGCCGCGGTCGGAGCCGAGCGGGGAGAGGCCGCCGGTGTAGGTGATCCGCAGCCGGCCGAGCGGCATCGGGTTGGCCTCCAGGACGGCGGCGCAGGCGCGGCGGACCTCGTCGAGGTCGGGATCGGGCAGGCCGACGCCTCGGGCGGAGCGGGTGAGCCGCTCCAGGTGCCGGGTGAGGGCGAAGGGGGTCCCGTGCTCGGCCTTCAGGGTCTCGAAGACCCCGTAGCCCAGGGCAGGCCCGGGGTCGAGGACGGACACCTTCGCGTCGTCGGCGTCGCGCAGCGCCCCGTCGAGCCAGATCCTCACCGGACGGTTCCTCCACTCAGGTCGTGCGCCGCCGCGTCCGCGCCCGGTACGGGCCCGCCCGAGGCCAGCGCGAGCAGCCGGGCGGCCTTCAGTTCGGTCTCGGCCCACTCCCGCTCGGGGTCGGAGCCCCAGGTGATCCCGGCGCCGGTGCCGAAGCTCAGACGGGGGCCGCCCGGGGCCTCCCGGTCGATCCAGAACGTGCGGATGCCCACGGCGAGGGCGGCGGTGCCCCGGTCGGCGTCGACCCAGCCGATGCCCCCGCAGTAGGGGCCGCGCGGGGCGGTCTCCAGCTCCTCGATGATCCGCAGGGCGGAGGACTTGGGCGCGCCGGTCACCGAGCCCGGCGGGAAGGTGGCGGCCAGCAGCTCGGGCCAGCCGGCGCCCTCGGCGAGTTCGCCGCTGACGGTGGAGACGAGGTGGACCAGGCCGGGGTGCTCCTCCAGGGCGCACAGCTCGGGCACGGTGACCGATCCGGTGGCGCAGACGCGGCCCAGGTCGTTGCGGACGAGGTCCACGATCATCACGTTCTCGGCGTGGTCCTTGGGCAGCAGGTCGGCGGCGGTACGGCCGGTGCCCTTGATCGGTCCGGACTCGACGCGGCGGCCGGCCCGGCGCAGGTACAGCTCCGGGGAGGCGGTGGCGATCTCCACGCCGTGGGCACGGAGCCGAATCGTTCCTGCGTAGGGGGCGGGGTTGCCGCGCGCGAGGAGGGCGGTGAGGGCGTCCACGTCGGCGGCGGCCGGATCGGGCAGCGGCGCGGAGACCACGCGGCAGAGGTTGGCCTGGTAGACCTCCCCCGCCGCGATGTACTCGCGGATCCGGCGGACGCCCGCGACGTACGCGGAGCGGTCCAGGGAGGAGGTCCAGCGGCCGGCGGCGGGGCCGCGCCAGGCGCCCGGGACGGGCGCGGGCACGGGGTCGGGGCGTATGTCCCCGAAGCGCGCGCAGGTCAGCCGGCCTTCGAAGTCGGCGCTCACCACCCAGAACCCGGTGGAGTCGAGGGCGGAGGGGTCGCTGGTGACGTCTCGGAGGTCGGTCGCGAGGAGGCCGCCGAAGCGGGCCAGGGGGGGCAGGTCGTGCACGGCTGCGAGTCTATGACCGGTGGCGCGATGACGCCGGTGAGGTGACCGGCGGGTGACCTCTGGTGATCGGGTCGGCAGCACGTCGGCAGCACGCTGCGGAAACGCGTTTTTGAGCTGGCCCGGGAATCCGCTAGAGTTCAACACGTCGCCAGGGAGCGAAGGGGAAAAACCCCGGAGCGAACACGGTGACACTGCGGACGTAGCTCAGTTGGTAGAGCACCACCTTGCCAAGGTGGATGTCGCGAGTTCGAGTCTCGTCGTCCGCTCTGAGTGGGGGATCTTCCCGAGACCCCGCACACTCCGAGGTGGAGTGGCCGAGAGGCGAGGCAACGGCCTGCAAAGCCGTCTACACGGGTTCAAATCCCGTCTCCACCTCCAAGGACGATTAGCTCAGCGGGAGAGCGCTTCCCTGACACGGAAGAGGTCACTGGTTCAATCCCAGTATCGCGCACGCAGCACCAGCACCACCCTGTTTGACCTGCGGTTCCTTACCGTAGCCCGCGCGATTAGCTCAGCGGGAGAGCGCTTCCCTGACACGGAAGAGGTCACTGGTTCAATCCCAGTATCGCGCACCGCAACCGGAAGCCCCGGCCGTTTCGACGGCCGGGGCTTCTGCCGTGTGGGTTACGCCGTGAAACGCGAAAAAGGGTGTTGCCCGTACGGCTCCCCAGCCGCACGGGCAACACCCTTCAACTGCCGTCCGCCGTTCCCCCGTCCCCACGGGGTCCGACGGGCCGATGTCCCGGCCCGGGCCGCTCTCCCGGACCCGGGGCGCCGCTCAGCGCCCCAGCATCACGCCCACGGACGACGCCTGCGCCGCCACCTGATCGAAACCTCCGAAGAGGAAGAGCAGGAGGGCGGCCAGGGGGAGGACCATGGCCGCGGCCACCAGCGGGTGCCGCGTTCCGGACTCATGGCCGTTGAACGCGAACAGCTTGCGTCCCTGCCGTGCGATGTCCGCCATGGTCCTCTCCCTGTCGTCTGGCAGCGGCGGGCTCGTGACCTCGGGGGACGAGTGCGCCACCCGCCGCTTGTCTTCAACACTAGGCGGCCGGACGGCTCGTGGCCTCATGCCCTCGTACCCATTGCCGGGCCTCCAGGAGGATGAGGCAACCGCCCCCTGCCTACTCCCCTGGGTGGAGATCGCTCCCCCGCGGTGGGGGGCATCCCGGAGGGGATGACCGGACAGTAGTGACTTCGCTCACTTCCGTCACTCCCCGCGCACGCGTGTCCTCGTACGGGGTGTTGACGGCCCCGGTCGTACGCCACGGCCCCCTTCCCCCGGCCGTGGCCTCGCACAAGGGGCGCGACGAGGCCAATCCCCTTGGTTCGAGGGCCCCTTGAGGGCACGGAACGAAGTCCCCCGAAAGGGGGCCGCCGGGTCTGGCACACCCTCAAGTGGCCTGCGCCGCACTGAGGATCGAATCCCCCGCGGAGGGCGCGGCCTCTGAGCGCTGGTGCCGGATGGTCCGTAAGCTGTGCCAGGTCAGCAAGGCGACCGTCAGCGGGGTGGACATGGCGATGATGCGGCTCCGGCGCGAGGACCCGCGTGTCGTCGGCTCCTTCAGACTGCACCGGCGGCTCGGTGCGGGCGGCATGGGCGTCGTCTACCTGGGCTCCGACCGGCGCGGCCAGCGCGTCGCCCTCAAGGTGATCCGGCCCGATCTGGCCGAGGACCAGGAGTTCCGCTCCCGGTTCGCCCGCGAGGTGTCCGCCGCCCGGCGGATCCGCGGCGGCTGCACGGCCCGGCTGGTGGCCGCCGACCTGGAGGCCGAGCGCCCCTGGTTCGCCACCCAGTACGTGCCCGGCCCCTCGCTGCACGACAAGGTGGCCGAGGAAGGCCCCCTGACGGCCGCGCAGATCGCCGCCGTCGGCGCCGCGCTGTCCGAGGGGCTGGTCGCCGTCCACGAGGCCGGGGTCGTCCACCGCGACCTGAAGCCCTCGAACATCCTGCTGTCGCCCAAGGGGCCGCGGATCATCGACTTCGGCATCGCCTGGGCCACGGGTGCCAGCACCCTGACCCATGTCGGCACGGCCGTCGGCTCCCCGGCTTCCTCGCGCCCGAGCAGGTGCGCGGCGCCGCCGTCACCCCGGCCACGGACGTGTTCTCACTCGGCGCCACCCTCGCCTACGCCGCGATGGCCGACTCGCCCTTCGGGCACGGCAGTTCCGAGGTCATGCTGTACCGGGTCGTGCACGAGGAGCCCCACCTGGTCGGCGTTCCGGACGCGCTGGCCCCGCTGGTGCGGGCCTGCCTGGCCAAGGACCCCGAGGAACGGCCGAGCACCCTCCAGCTGTCGATGCGGCTCAAGGAGATCGCCGCCCGCGAGGCCCAGGGGCTGGGCGACGGCCGCCCGCCGGCGCAGCGGGCCCGCGTCGAGCGGCCCAGCGGCCGGCTGCCGGAGCGGGCCTCCGGGTACGCGGGGCAGGACACGGAGCGGCGTACGGGCGGCGGCCGCAGTGCCGCCGAGCGCGGGGGCGAGCGTCCCTCCGGCGCCACCCCCGCCCCCCGGCCGCAGGGGCCGCACAGCGGGGCTCGGCCGCGCCCGTCGGGCTCCCGCCACCCGGGGTCGACGGCGGGGCGCACGGGGGGTCGTACGGGTGGCCGCACGGGGCCGCGCACCGGGCCCCGTACGACCGGCACCGGGCGGCGGCCCTCACGGCCGGACCCGAAGCTGCTGCGGCAGCGGCTGATCGTGTTCGTGGTCGTGACGCTGCTGGTGGCGCTGGGGATCGCGCTCGCGCAGAAGCTGTGAGCGGGGACGGGAACGCGTAGGGGCGCCCTGCCGTGTGGCAGGGCGCCCTCTGTGTGTGCGGGGGGGCTCGGGTCCGCTAGGAGCGGGCGCCGCCCGCTACCGCGTAGAAGGCCACCGCGGCGGCCGCGCCCACGTTGAGCGAGTCCACGCCGTGCGCCATGGGGATCCGTACCCACTCGTCGGCGGCGACCAGCGCCTGCGTCGACAGTCCGTCGCCCTCGGCACCCAGCATCAGCGCCACCCGCTCCAGGGTGTGCGGGGCCGCCACGTCGATCGGGGAGGCCTTCTCGTGCGGGGTGAGGGCGAGGAGCTTGAAGCCCGCCTCCCGGACGGTGTCCAGGCTCTTGGGCCAGGCCTCCAGGCGGGCGTAGGGGACGGAGAACACCGCGCCCATGGAGACCTTCACCGAGCGCCGGTACAGCGGGTCCGCGCAGTCCGGCGACAGCAGCACCGCGTCCATGCCGAGGGCGGCGGCGCTGCGGAAGATGGCCCCGATGTTGGTGTGGTCGTTCACCGCCTCCATGACGGCCACCCGGCTGGCCGAGGCGAGGAGTTCCTGGGCCGTGGGCAGCGGCTTGCGCTGCATCGAGGCCAGGGCACCGCGGTGCACGTGGTAGCCGGTGACGCGCTCGGCGAGGTCCGGGCTGACGGCGTAGACCGGGGCCGGGATCTCGTCGATGACGTCGCGCATGACGTCCACCCACTTGGCGGACAGCAGCATCGAGCGCATCTCGTAGCCGGCGTCCTTGGCCCGCCGGATGACCTTCTCGCCCTCGGCGATGAAGAGGCCCTCGGCGGGCTCGCGGCGGCGGCGCAGCTCCACGTCGGTCAGGCCGGTGTAGTCGCGCAGGCGCGGGTCGTCGGGGTCTTCGATGGTGATGAGATCAGCCACAGGGTGATACTGCCTTGTCCTGGGTGTGGTGCCAACGGGCCGTCAGGCGCCGTTGGCGGGGAGCTCGGGGAGCGTGGGGAGCGTGGGGAGCTCGCCGGGAGGGTTCACGGCGACGACCTCGCCGATGACGATGACCGCCGGCGGGCGGACCTCCTCGGCGCGGACGGTCTCGCCGACCGTGGCCAGGGTGGCGTCCACCCGGCGCTGGGTGGCGGTGGTGCCCTCCTGGATGACCGCGACCGGGGTGTCGGCGGAGCGGCCGTGCTTGACCAGGGCCTCGGCGATCAGCCCGATCTTGTCGACGCCCATGAGGACGACGAGGGTGCCGTTGAGCTTGGCGAGCGCGGCCCAGTCGACGAGGGAGCGCGGGTCGTCGGGGCCGACGTGGCCGCTGACGACGGTGAACTCGTGCGCCACGCCGCGGTGGGTGACGGGGATGCCGGCCGCGCTCGGGACCGAGATGGAGCTGGAGATGCCGGGGACGACGGTGCAGGGGATGCCGTGCTCGGCGAGGGCCTGGAGCTCCTCCATGCCGCGGCCGAAGACGTACGGGTCGCCGCCCTTGAGCCGGACCACGGCCTTGCCGGCCTTGGCGTGCTCGATGAGGGCGTTGTTGATGGCCTCCTGGGCCATGAAGCGGCCGTACGGGATCTTCGCGGCGTCGATGACCTCGACGTGCGGCGGCAGCTCGTCGAGGAGGTCGCGGGGGCCGAGCCGGTCGGCGATCACCACGTCGGCCTCGGCGAGCAGGCGCCGGCCGCGGACGGTGATCAGGTCCGGGTCGCCCGGGCCGCCGCCGACGAGGGCGACGCCGGGGGTGTGCGGGCGGGCGGCGGTGAGGGAGCCGTCGCGCAGCCCCTCGACGACCGCGTCGCGGACGGCGGCGGAGCGGCGGGGGTCGTTGCCGCTGAGCACGGCCACGGTGACGCCCTCGACCCGGCCGGTCGCCGGGGTCCAGGCGGTCGCCGCCTCGGCGTCGTCGGCCCGTACGCACCAGACCCGCTTGGCCTCGGCCTCGGCGGAGGCCCGGTCGTTGGCCTCCCGGTCCCGGGTGGCGATCAGGGCGTACCAGGCACCGTCGAGGTCGCCGTCCTGGTAGCGGCGCCGCTCCCAGCGGATCTCCCCGGTCTCGGCCATCGCGTCCACGGAGGGGGTGGCGGAGGGCGACACCAGCAGGACGTCCGCGCCGGCGGCGATGAGGGCGGGCAGGCGGCGCTGGGCGACCTGGCCGCCGCCGATGACGACGACGCGGCGCCCGGTCAGGCGCAGTCCTACGGGGTAGGCGGGGTGTGCCGGGTTTCCCATGGCGGTTGCGGCTCCTGATGCGGCGGGTGTGTTCGGCGGGGCCGCTGCTGCACTGGAGCGGCTGACGGACCGTGCGGGCGCCCGTCCGGCACCACGATACGACCCATAGCCGCTGGTCGTACCTGCGGGGGCGAAGTTCGGGGGGTGGGGTGGGAG
>NZ_JZWV01000364.1 GCF_000966975.1 Streptomyces katrae
AAGCCCTTCTTCGAGGAGTCGTAGCCGATCTCGAGGATCTTGTCGCGGACGAGCTGGGCGATCGGGGCGTACGCCTTCGTCGTCACCTCGCCCGCGATGTGCACCAGACCGGTGGTGATGAGGGTCTCCACGGCCACGCGCGAGGTCGGGTCCTCGGCGAGGAGGGCGTCGAGGATCGTGTCGCTGATCTGGTCAGCGATCTTGTCGGGGTGACCCTCGGTCACGGACTCCGAGGTGAACAGACGACGGGACACAATGCTCCCTGGGGTTGCAGCGGCTGCTGGCTGATCATTTGGCGGAACGATACCGGGGGCTGCGCCCGATCACGTTCCAGATGCAGTTTATCGGTCGCCACCGTTCGCCGGACCACCCGTCTCGCCTTATGGGAGCCGTGTGACCTGCGGCACTCCATTCTGACCTACGGATTTCCCGTCGAGAAGGGAAACGCTCAGGCGCGTCGGAGCTCGCTCGGGGGTGCGAGCCGCGACGCGACCTGGTCCCAAATCACGTCCGCCAGGACTTCCTTCGGACCATAGGGGACTTGCACCTCTCCGCCATCGGAGGCCAGGATCACGGCTTCGTTCTCCTCAGATCCGAAGGTCTTGCTTTCGCCGACCTCGTTGACGACGAGAAGGTCACAGCCCTTGCGGCGGAGCTTGGCCCGGCCGTTGTCGAGCACGTCGTCCGTCTCGGCGGCGAATCCGACCACGACCTGACCCTTCAGGGCACGCTCGGCGGAGATCTCCGCGAGCACGTCCGGGTTGCGCACGAGGGCCACCGGGTCGGGCTCGCGCCCCTCCTGCTTCTTGATCTTGCCGTCGGCGTAGACGGCCGGCCGGAAGTCGGCCACGGCGGCGGCCATCACCACGGCGTCGGCGTCGGCGGCCGCCTTGAGCACCGCATCGCGCAGCTGCAGGGCCGTGCCCACGCGCACGACGTCCGCCCCGGCCGGGTCGGCCAGCGCGGTGTTGGCGGCCACCAGGGTCACCCGGGCCCCGCGCGCCACGGCGGTGCGGGCCAGTGCGTAGCCCTGCTTGCCGGAGGAGCGGTTGCCGAGGAAGCGGACCGGGTCCAGGGGCTCGCGGGTGCCGCCGGCGCTGATGACCACGTGCCGTCCGGCCAGGTCGGGGGCGGCGGCGCCGCGGGCCAGGACCGCCCGGCAGACCTCGAAGATCTCCTCGGGGTCCGGCAGCCGGCCCTTTCCGGTGTCCTTGCCGGTCAGCCGGCCGACGGCGGGCTCGATGACGACCGCTCCGCGGCGGCGCAGGGTGGCGACGTTCTCCTGGGTGGCGGGGTGCTCCCACATCTCGGTGTGCATCGCGGGGGCGAAGACCACCGGGCAGCGGGCGGTGAGCAGGGTGTTCGTGAGGAGGTCGTCGGCCAGCCCGTGGGCGGCCTTCGCGAGCATGTCGGCGGTGGCCGGGGCCACGACGACCAGGTCGGCGCTCTGGCCGATCCGCACGTGGGGCACCTCGTCGACGCTCTCCCAGACCTCGGTGGAGGCCGGGTTCCCGGAGAGCGCGGCCCAGGTGGCCTCGCCGACGAAGTTCAGGGCGGACGCCGTGGGCACCACCCGCACCTCGTGCCCGGACTCGGTCAGCCGGCGCAGCAGCTCGCACGCCTTGTAGGCGGCGATCCCGCCGCTGACCCCCAGCACGACCTTCGGCTTGTCCACTGCTTCTCCCGTGATCGCGTGATCGGTTGCGTCGGTACCTATGACACACCACAGGCCCGGCAGCTGTGCTGCCGGGCCTGTGGTGACGATGTCGTGCCTTACTGGGCCGGGGCCTCGATGGCCTCGGAGGTCAGCAGACCCGCGTTGATCTCGCGCAGGGCGATCGAGAGCGGCTTCTCGTGGACGTGGGTGTCCACCAGCGGGCCGACGTACTCCAGCAGGCCCTCACCGAGCTGCGAGTAGTACGCGTTGATCTGACGCGCACGCTTGGCCGCGTAGATCACGAGGCTGTACTTCGAGTCCGTGGCCTCGAGCAGCTCGTCGATCGGCGGGTTGATGATGCCCTCGGGCGCGGTGATGGAAGAGGACACGCTCTACCTTCCGAAGATGGATAAAAGATCAGACAACTTCCATCAAGGCTAGCAGCTCACGTGCTACGTCCTCGACGGAGGTGTTGACCAGGGTGGTGTCGAACTCGGACTCGGCAGCGAGTTCGACCTTGGCGGTGCCGAGACGGCGCTCGATGACCTCGGCGGTCTCCGTGCCCCGGCCGGTGAGCCGGCGGACCAGCTCGTCCCAGCTCGGCGGGGCCAGGAAGACCAGCTGGGCCTCCGGCATCGACTCGCGGACGAGCCGGGCGCCCTGGAGGTCGATCTCCAGGAGGACCGGCTCGCCGTTGTCGAGCCGCTCCAGTACCGCGCCGCGTGGTGTGCCGTAGCGGTTGCCCGCGAACTCGGCCCACTCCAGCAGCTCGCCGTTGGCGATCAGCTTGTCGAACTCGTCGTCGTTGACGAAGAAGTACTGGACTCCGTGTCGCTCACCGGGCCGCGGCTTGCGGGTGGTGGCCGACACCGAGAGCCAGACCTCGGGGTGGACCTTGCGCATATGCGCGACGACCGTGCTCTTGCCGACCCCCGAGGGGCCGGAGAGCACGGTCAGCCGCGGACGAACCTCTGCTGCCATAGAGCGATTATCCAGGTTCTCGGGACTGCCTGAGAACGCCGGGAGAACTCCGGGCGACGCCTCAGGCGCCGCTACCGCCGAACTCACGCTCCAGAGAGGCGATCTGGTTGGAGCCGAGACCTCGGACACGCCGGGACTCGGAGATGCCGAGGCGCTCCATGATCTGCTTGGCGCGGACCTTGCCCACGCCGGGCAGCGACTCGAGAAGGGCGGAGACCTTCATCTTGCCGATGACGTCGTTCTCCTGGCCCGTCTTGATGACGTCGTGGAGGGAGGCGCCGGAGTGCTTGAGTCGATTCTTCACCTCGGCCCGCTCCCGGCGAGCCGCGGCGGCCTTTTCGAGCGCTGCTGCGCGCTGTTCAGGGGTAAGGGGCGGAAGAGCCACGCCTACGTCACCTCGGATGTCGAACTGTCGGATACGGACCGGCGGGGAGCCCTCGGGCACCACGCCGGGAGAGCTCCCGAACAGCGGTGGAACTCGATCGCTGCGCGTTCACTCTGGTCGGAGACTAGCGGCCAAGGCCGCTCCAGTCAGCGAGAACGGACGAAAAGTCCTGGTCAGCCTCCACTGAACCGTACATCACGGACAAACCACCCCGGATTTGTCCGGGGAAAGACGTTCGATTTTCGTCAGCCCGTGCCCGCCCCGCGCTCCGCGCCGGTCCGTGACCCCCGCGGTCAGAGCGCGACGGCCTCGCGGATCTCGTCCGCGAACGCCTTCGCGGAGGCCCGCAGGGCGGCGGTGTCCGGCCCGTGCTTGAGGACGCCTCGAGAGACGTTCGGGACCACGTTGCCCACGGCCGCGCCGAAGACCGCCGGGAGGTCGGCCGCGGTCGCGCCCTGGGCACCGATGCCGGGGGCGAGGAGCGGGCCGTTGATGTCCAGGTCGAAGGAGGACAGGTCACCCAGGGTGGCGCCGACCACCGCGCCGAAGGAGCCCATCGGCTCCGCCCCGGCGTTCTCGGCCGCCAGGTGCGCCAGCATGGTCGCCCCGATCGAGCGGCCGTCCTCGCGCACCGCCCGCTGGACCTCCGCACCCTCCGGGTTGGAGGTCAGCGCCAGGACGAACAGGCCCGCGCCGGACTCGCGCGCCAGGTCCACGGCCGGCTTCAGGGAGCCGTAGCCCAGGTACGGGGAGACCGTCAGCGCGTCCGAGAACAGCGGGGAGGACGGGTCCAGGAAGGCGGAGGCGTACGCGGCCATGGTGGAGCCGATGTCGCCGCGCTTGGCGTCCATGACGACCAGGCTCCCGGCCGCCCGGGCGTCCGCCACGGTCCGCTCCAGCACGGCGACGCCGCGCGAGCCGAACCGCTCGAAGAACGCGGCCTGCGGCTTGAAGACCGCCACCGAGTCGGCGAGCGCCTCCACGACGGTGCGGGAGAAGCGCTCCAGGCCCGCGATGTCGTCCGCCAGGCCCCAGGAGTCCAGCAGGGCGGCGTGCGGGTCGATGCCGACGCACAGGGGGCCCCGGGCGTCCATCGCGGCGCGCAGACGGGCGCCGAAGGGGGTCACAGGGGTCTGGGAGGTCACTGGGCGGCCTTTCGGGTCTCGGCGCCCACGGCCTCGGCCAGGGTCGCGTACGGACTGGCGGCCAGGCGTGCGGCCAGGCCCTTGTGGATGGCGCGGGCGTAGAACGGGCCCTCGTAGATGAAGGCGCTGTAGCCCTGGATCAGGGTGGCGCCCGCCAGGATGCGCTGCCAGGCGTCCTCGGCGTTCTCGATGCCCCCGACGCCGATCAGGGTGATCCGGTCGCCCACACGGGCGTACAGGCGGCGCAGGACCTCCAGGGAGCGCTCCTTGACCGGGGCGCCGGAGAGCCCGCCGGTCTCCTTGACCAGGGCCGGGTCGGACTTCAGGCCCAGGCCCTCGCGGGCGATGGTGGTGTTGGTGGCGATGATGCCGTCCAGGCCCAGCTCCAGGG
>NZ_JZWV01000365.1 GCF_000966975.1 Streptomyces katrae
GCCCAGCTCCAGGGCGAGGTCGGCGACGGCGTCCACGTCCTCGTCGGCCAGGTCCGGGGCGATCTTGACCAGCAGCGGGACGCGGCGGCCGGTGACCGAGCGGTCGGCGGCCTCCCGTACGGCCGTCAGCAGCGGGCGCAGGGACTCCGTGGCCTGGAGGTTGCGCAGCCCCGGGGTGTTGGGCGAGGAGACGTTGACGACCAGGTAGTCCGCGTGGCGGGCGAGGCGCTCGGTGGAGATCACGTAGTCGGCGGCGGCCTCGGCCTCCGGCACCACCTTGGTCTTGCCGATGTTGACGCCCACCACGGTCCTGAAGACCGGCTTGCGGGCGGCGAGGCGGGCCGCGACGGCCTCGGAGCCCTCGTTGTTGAAGCCCATGCGGTTGATCAGCGCACGGTCGGGGACCAGGCGGAAGAGCCGCTTCTTGGGGTTGCCGGGCTGGGCCTGGCCGGTGACGGTGCCGATCTCGACGTGGTCGAAGCCGAGCATCGCCATGCCGTCGATGGCGACGGCGTTCTTGTCGAAGCCGGCCGCGAGACCGAAGGGGCCGTGCATGCGCAGGCCCAGGGCCTCGGTGCGGAGTCCCTCGTAGCGGGGGGCCAGGGCCGCGGCGACGAAGGTGCGCAGCACCGGGGTGCGGGCGGCGAGGCGGATCCACCGGAAGGCCGTGTAGTGGGCCTTCTCGGGGTCCATCCGCTTGAAGACCAGATTGAAGAAGAGCTTGTACATCGTCCGAAATATCCCTTGTCAGGTCATGAAAGGGGGGACACCGACCGCTGTGGCGTCGGTGCCCCCCTTCCGGACGGGCTGCTAGTCGCGGGAGGCGTTCAGGTGCTCCGCGTGCTCCTGGAGGGAGCGCACGCCGACCTCGCCGCGGCCGAGCGCCTCGATGCCCTGGACGGCGGCGGCGAGCGCCTGGACCGTCGTCAGGCACGGGACGCCGCGCGCCACGGCCGCCGTGCGGATCTCGTAGCCGTCGAGGCGGCCGCCGGTGCCGTACGGGGTGTTGACGATCAGGTCGACCTGGCCGTCGTGGATGAGCTGGACGACGGTCTTCTCACCGTTCGGCCCCTCGCCCTCGCTGAGCTTGCGCACGACGGTGGCGTTGATGCCGTTGCGCTTGAGCACCTCGGCGGTGCCGGAGGTGGCCATCAGCTCGAAGCCGTGGGCGACGAGCTCGCGGGCCGGGAAGACCATCGAGCGCTTGTCGCGGTTGGCGACGGAGATGAAGGCGCGGCCCTTGGTCGGCAGCGGGCCGTAGGCGCCGGCCTGGGACTTGGCGTACGCCGTGCCGAAGACGGAGTCGATGCCCATGACCTCGCCGGTGGAGCGCATCTCCGGGCCGAGGACGGTGTCGACGCCGCGTCCCTGGATGTCGCGGAAGCGCGACCAGGGCATGACGGCCTCCTTGACGGAGATCGGCGCGTCCAGCGGCAGGGTGCCGCCGTCGCCCTCCTTGGGGAGCATGCCCTCGGCGCGCAGCTCGGCGATGGTGGCGCCGAGCCCGATGCGGGCGGCGGCCTTCGCGAGCGGGACGGCGGTGGCCTTCGAGGTGAAGGGCACGGTCCGGGAGGCGCGGGGGTTGGCCTCCAGCACGTAGAGGATGTCGCCCGCCATCGCGAACTGGATGTTGATCAGGCCGCGGACGCCGACGCCCTTGGCGATGGCCTCGGTGGAGGCGCGCAGGCGCTTGATGTCGAAGCCGCCGAGGGTGATCGGGGGCAGGGCGCAGGCCGAGTCGCCGGAGTGGATGCCGGCTTCCTCGATGTGCTCCATGACGCCGCCGAGGTAGAGCTCCTCGCCGTCGTAGAGGGCGTCCACGTCGATCTCGATGGCGTCGTCGAGGAAGCGGTCGACCAGCACGGGGCGGGTCGGCGAGATCTCGGTCGACTCCGCGATGTAGGACTCCAGGCGGGTCTCGTCGTAGACGATCTCCATGCCGCGGCCGCCGAGCACGTAGGACGGGCGGACGAGGACCGGGTAGCCGATCTCGTCGGCGATCGCCTTCGCGCCCGCGAAGGTGGTGGCGGTGCCGTGCTTGGGGGCCGGCAGGCCGGCCTCGGCCAGGACACGGCCGAAGGCGCCGCGGTCCTCGGCGGCGTGGATGGCCTCGGGCGAGGTGCCGACGACCGGGACGCCGTTGTCCTTGAGGGCCTGGGCGAGACCGAGGGGGGTCTGGCCGCCGAGCTGGACGACGACGCCGGCGATGGGACCGGCCAGCGACTCGGCGTGGACGATCTCCAGCACGTCCTCGAGCGTCAGCGGCTCGAAGTACAGGCGGTCGGAGGTGTCGTAGTCCGTCGAGACGGTCTCGGGGTTGCAGTTGACCATCACGGTCTCGTAGCCGGCGTCGCTGAGGGCGAAGGAGGCGTGGACGCAGGAGTAGTCGAACTCGATGCCCTGGCCGATGCGGTTCGGGCCGGAGCCCAGGATGATCACCGCGGGCTTGGTGCGGGGGGCGACCTCGGACTCCTCGTCGTAGGACGAGTAGAAGTACGGGGTCTTCGCGGCGAACTCGGCGGCGCAGGTGTCGACCGTCTTGTAGACCGGGCGCACGCCCAGGGCGTGGCGGACCTCGCGGACGACGTCCTCGCGCAGGCCGCGGATCTCGGCGATCTGGGCGTCGGAGAAGCCGTGGCGCTTGGCCTCGGCGAGGAGCTCGGGCTCCAGCTTCTCGACGGAGGCGAGCTCGTCGGCGATCTCCTTGATCAGGAAGAGCTGGTCGACGAACCACGGGTCGATCTTGGTGGCCTCGAACACCTCCTCCTGGGTGGCGCCGGCGCGGATGGCCTGCATGACGGTGTTGATGCGGCCGTCGGTCGGGCGGACCGCGACGCGCAGCAGCTCGTCCTTGTCGCCGGGCTCGCCGACGAAGGTGAACTGCGAGCCCTTCTTCTCCAGGGAGCGCAGGGCCTTCTGGAGGGCCTCGGTGAAGTTGCGGCCGATGGCCATGGCCTCGCCCACCGACTTCATGGTGGTGGTGAGGGTGGCGTCGGCGGCCGGGAACTTCTCGAAGGCGAAGCGCGGGGCCTTGACGACGACGTAGTCGAGGGTCGGCTCGAAGGAGGCCGGGGTCTTCTCGGTGATGTCGTTCGGGACCTCGTCGAGCGTGTAGCCGATGGCCAGCTTGGCGGCGATCTTGGCGATCGGGAAGCCGGTGGCCTTCGACGCGAGCGCCGAGGAGCGGGAGACGCGCGGGTTCATCTCGATGACGATGACGCGGCCGTCGTCCGGGTTGATCGCGAACTGGATGTTGCAGCCGCCGGTGTCGACGCCGACCTCGCGGATGATCGCGATGCCGATGTCACGCAGCCGCTGGTACTCGCGGTCGGTGAGCGTCATGGCCGGGGCGACGGTGATGGAGTCGCCGGTGTGGACGCCCATCGGGTCGAAGTTCTCGATGGAGCAGACGACGACCACGTTGTCCTTGGTGTCGCGCATCAGCTCCAGCTCGTACTCCTTCCAGCCGAGGATGGACTCCTCCAGGAGCACCTCGGTGGTCGGGGAGAGCGTGAGGCCCTGGCCGGCGATGCGGCGCAGCTCGTCCTCGTCGTGGGCGAAGCCGGAGCCGGCGCCGCCCATGGTGAAGGAGGGGCGGACGACGACGGGGTAGCCGCCGAGGGTCTCGACGCCCTTGAGGACGTCGTCCATCGAGTGGCAGATGACCGAGCGGGCGGACTCGCCGTGGCCGATCTTGGCCTTGACGGCCTCGACGACACCCTTGAAGAGGTCGCGGTCCTCGCCCTTGTTGATGGCCTCGACGTTGGCGCCGATGAGCTCGACGCCGTACTTCTCCAGCACACCCTGCTCGTGCATGGAGATCGCGGTGTTGAGCGCGGTCTGGCCGCCGAGGGTGGGCAGGAGCGCGTCGGGGCGCTCCTTGGCGATGATCTTCTCGACGAACTCGGGGGTGATCGGCTCGACGTACGTGGCGTCGGCGATCTCCGGGTCGGTCATGATCGTCGCGGGGTTGGAGTTCACCAGGATGACCCGCAGGCCCTCGGCCTTGAGGATGCGGCAGGCCTGGGTGCCGGAGTAGTCGAACTCGGCGGCCTGGCCGATGACGATCGGGCCGGAGCCGATGACCAGGACGGACTGGATATCGGTGCGCTTAGGCACGCTCGGCCTCCATAAGGCTGACGAAGCGGTCGAAGAGGTAGGCGGCATCGTGCGGGCCGGCGGCCGCTTCGGGGTGGTACTGGACGCTGAAGGCCGGCTGGTCGAGCAGCTGGAGGCCTTCGACGACGTTGTCGTTCAGGCAGACGTGCGAGACCTCGGCGCGGCCGTAGGGGGTCTCGGAGACCTTGTCGAGGGGCGCGTCGACGGCGAAGCCGTGATTGTGCGCGGTGACCTCGACCTTGCCGGTGGTGCGGTCCTGGACCGGCTGGTTGATGCCGCGGTGGCCGTACTTCAGCTTGTAGGTGCCGAAGCCGAGGGCGCGGCCCAGGATCTGGTTGCCGAAGCAGATGCCGAAGAGCGGGGTCTTGCGCTCCAGGACGCCCTGCATGACGGCCACGGGGCCGTCGGCGGTGGCCGGGTCGCCCGGGCCGTTGGAGAAGAAGACGCCGTCCGGGTTGACCGCGTACACGTCCTCGACGGTGGCGGTGGCGGGCAGCACGTGCACCTCGATGCCGCGCTCGGCCATCCGGTGCGGGGTCATGCCCTTGATGCCGAGGTCGACGGCGGCGACGGTGAAGCGCTTCTCGCCGATCGCGGGGACGACGTACGTCTCCTTGGTGGCGACCTCGGCGGAGAGGTTCGCGCCCTTCATCTGCGGCTGCGCCTGGACCTTCGCCAGCAGGGCCGCGTCATCGGCGATCGTCTCGCCGGAGAAGATGCCGACGCGCATGGCGCCGCGCTCGCGCAGGTGGCGGGTCAGGGCGCGGGTGTCGACGCCGCTGATGCCGACGACGCCCTGCTTGACGAGCTCCTCGTCCAGCGAGCGCTGCGAGCGCCAGTTGGACGGGACGCGCGCGGGGTCGCGTACGACGTAGCCGGAGACCCAGATGCGGGAGGACTCGGGGTCCTCGTCGTTGACGCCGGTGTTGCCCACGTGGGGGGCGGTCATCACGACGACCTGCCGGTGGTACGACGGGTCGGTGAGGGTCTCCTGGTAGCCGGTCATGCCGGTGGAGAACACGGCCTCGCCGAAGGTCTCCCCCACTGCGCCGTAGGCGCGGCCGCGGAAGATACGGCCGTCCTCCAGGACGAGTACGGCGGGAGCTTTGGCTGCTCCCCTGGTGGAGGTCGTCATCGTTCGGCGCCTTCCGTCGTGATGGATTGGTTCATGGAGTTGATGGCCTCGACCCATGCGGCGTGCTCGGCCGCGCGGTCGGAGCGGAATCCGGAGTCGATCAGCTTGTCGCCGTGCGCCCAGGTGACGACGAGCAGACCGCCCTCGGTGAGTACCTTGCCCGCGATTCCCTTGTCGAGGCGGGCGCCGCGCAGTCGCGGGGCCGGTACGAAGAAGTCGGTGGCACCCGGACGGACCACGTGGAGGCCCGCGTCGGTGAGGGTGAGTTCCACCCGGCTGCGCACTCCCAGACCGTGGGCGACGATCCGGTCGAGCCATTGCCCGGCGGTGGTGGACCCGTGGTACCGGCCGGTCAGGGCCAGCCGGTGCTCGGGGAGACCGTCGGGGGCGGCGGGCAGCTCCGGCAGATCGCTCTGCAGGGCGCCGCGCCATTTCCAGCCCTGCCGCATCAGCCAGTAGACGAAGGCGATGAAGACGAGCAGACCGATCACCCACGCGATGCGGGCGCCCCAGTCCGTCACCTCCGCCGACTGTCGTTCGGCGGCCTCGGCGGCCAGTTGGATTACTGCAGGTGTCACGCCAGTTTCCCGTCCACGACCGTTGCCCGGCCCCGCAGGAAGGTGTGAGTGACGCGCCCCGGCAGCTCACGGCCCTCGTAAGGCGTGTTGCGGCTGCGGGAGGCGAAGTGTGCGGGGTCCACGACACCACGGTACGAGGTATCGACCAAGGTCAGGTTCGCGGGTTCACCTGCCGAGACGGGCCTGCCGTGCTGGTGGGACAGGCCGCCGATGCGGGCCGGGGCGAAGGACATGCGGTCGGCGACGCCCGCCCAGTCCAGCATCCCGGTCTCCACCATCGTCTGCTGGACGACGGAGAGCGCGGTCTCCAGGCCCACCATGCCCATGGCGGCGGCGGCCCACTCGCAGTCCTTGTCCTCGTGGGGGTGCGGGGCGTGGTCGGTGGCGACGATGTCGATCGTGCCGTCGGCGAGCGCCTCGCGCAGGGCCATCACGTCGCGCTCGGTGCGCAGCGGCGGGTTGACCTTGTAGACCGGATTGTACGAGCGCACCAGCTCGTCGGTGAGGAGCAGGTGGTGCGGGGTGACCTCGGCGGTGACGTCGATGCCGCGGGACTTGGCCCAGCGGACGATCTCGACGGAGCCGGCGGTGGAGAGGTGGCAGATGTGCACGCGGGAACCGACGTGCTCGGCGAGGAGGACGTCGCGGGCGATGATCGACTCCTCGGCGACGGCCGGCCAGCCGCCCAGGCCGAGCTCCGCGGAGACGGTGCCCTCGTTCATCTGGGCGCCCTCGGTGAGGCGGGGCTCCTGGGCGTGCTGGGCGACGACGCCGCCGAAGGCCTTCACGTACTCCAGGGCGCGGCGCATGATCACGGCGTCGTCCACGCACTTGCCGTCGTCGGAGAAGACGGTGACGCGGGCGGCGGACTCGTGCATGGCGCCCAGCTCGGAGAGCTTCTTGCCCTCCAGGCCGACGGTGACGGCGCCGATCGGCTGCACGTCGCAGTAGCCGGATTCCTTGCCCAGGCGCCAGACCTGCTCGACGACGCCGGCGGTGTCGGCGACCGGGAAGGTGTTGGCCATCGCGAAGACGGCGGTGTAGCCGCCGGAGGCGGCGGCGCGGGTGCCGGTCAGGACGGTCTCGGAGTCCTCGCGGCCGGGCTCGCGCAGGTGGGTGTGGAGGTCGACGAGGCCCGGGAGGAGGACCTGGCCGGCGGCCTCGATGACGGTGTCGACGCCCTCGGCGGACAGGCCGGTGCCCACCTGCGCGATGGTCTCGCCGTCGATCAGGACGTCCTGCGGTTCGCCGCCGAGGACCTGCGCACCGCGGATAAGGATCTTGCTCATGGTTACTTGTTCTCCTCGGTGCGGGCGGTGGTGACGGCGGGCTCGGAGCCTCCGAGCAGCAGGTACAGGACGGCCATGCGGATCGAGACGCCGTTGGCGACCTGCTCGACGACCGTGCAGCGGTCGGAGTCGGCGACCTCGGCGGTGATCTCCATGCCGCGGACCATGGGGCCGGGGTGCATCACGATGGCGTGCTCGGGCATCTTGGCCATGCGGGCGGCGTCCAGGCCGTAGCGGCGGGAGTACTCGCGCTCGGTCGGGAAGAACGCGGCGTTCATCCGCTCGCGCTGGACGCGGAGCATCATGACCGCGTCGGACTTCGGGAGCACCTCGTCCAGGCTGTACGAGATCTCGCAGGGCCAGTTCTCGACGCCGACCGGCACCAGGGTGGGCGGGGCCACCAGGGTGACCTCGGCGCCGAGGGTGTGCAGCAGGTCGACGTTGGAGCGGGCCACGCGGCTGTGCAGGACGTCGCCGACGATGGTGATCCGGCGGCCGTCGAGGCCCTTGCCGAGACCGGCGTCCCGGCCGACCAGGCGGCGGCGCATGGTGAAGGCGTCGAGCAGGGCCTGGGTGGGGTGCTGGTGGGTGCCGTCACCGGCGTTGATCACCGGGGCGTCGATCCAGCCGGAGTTGGCGAGCCGGTAGGGGGCGCCGGAGGCGTGGTGGCGGATGACGACCGCGTCGACGCCCATGGCCTCCAGGGTCTGGGCGGTGTCCTTGAGGGACTCGCCCTTGGAGACGCTGGAGCCCTTCGCGGCGAAGTTGATGACGTCGGCGGAGAGGCGCTTCTCGGCGGCTTCGAAGGAGATCCGGGTGCGGGTCGAGTCCTCGAAGAACAGATTGCAGATCGTGCGGCCGCGCAGGGTGGGCAGCTTCTTTATCGGCCGGTCGGCGACGCGGGCCATCTCCTCGGCGGTGTCGAGGATGAGGACGGCGTCGTCGCGCGTGAGGTCGGCGGCCGAGATGAGGTGGCGCTTCATCTGGGTGCTCCGTAAGTCGGGAGGGCAGGCAGGCTGGGCTGACGGTGGGGCGGGCAGGGCAGGCCGGGGCACGGGCCCCGCCGCGGGGCCCCGTACCGGGGTGGGCTACTGCGCTGCTGCCTGGACGGTCCGCTGGCCGAGCAGTACGGCGTCGCGGCCGTCCTCCTCCTGGAGCTGGACCTTGACGGTCTCCCGCAGCGAGGTGGGCAGGTTCTTGCCCACGTAGTCGGCGCGGATCGGAAGTTCACGGTGGCCGCGGTCGACGAGGACCGCGAGCTGGACGGCGCGGGGGCGGCCGAGGTCGCCGAGCGCGTCGAGGGCGGCGCGGATGGTGCGGCCGGAGAAGAGCACGTCGTCGACGAGGACCACGAGACGGCCGTCGATGTCGTCGCCGGGGATCTCGGTGCGGCCGATGGCCCGGGCGGGCTTCATCCGCAGGTCGTCGCGGTACATGGTGATGTCGAGGGAGCCGACCGGGATCTTGGTCCCGGTGATCTCCTCGAGCTTGGCGGCCAGCCGGCGGGCGATGTACACACCGCGGGTGGGGATGCCGAGGAGCACCACGTCGTCGGCGCCCTTGGCGCGTTCGACGATCTCGTGGGCGATACGGGTCAGCACCCGGGCGATGTCCTGCGCCTCCAGCACGGGGCGCATCGCTTCATCGGGAGAGACCTGGGAAACCTGGCTGTCCATGAAGAGGACCTCCTTCTCCGCCTCACGGGACGGACCTTAAAGGACGTCTGATGTACGCCGTCCACGGTAGCAGGGCCCGGCGGGCACCCGCGCACCGGGGCCGCGCGTTCCCCCTCGTACGAGGGCGTCGCTGACCATTCGCTCGTACGAGGGCGTCGATGACCATTCGGCTTGACGCATCCAGGTAACGCTGCGTAACCTCACAGTGAGTTACCAGCCGCGCGGCGGAGCCGCACGTCACAGCGTCCGGGAGCCTTATGTCCAGCGAATACGCCAAACAGCTCGGGGCCAAGCTCCGCGCCATCCGCACCCAGCAGGGCCTCTCCCTCCACGGTGTCGAGGAGAAGTCCCAGGGCCGTTGGAAGGCCGTGGTGGTCGGTTCGTACGAGCGCGGGGACCGCGCCGTGACGGTCCAGCGCCTGGCCGAGCTGGCGGACTTCTACGGGGTTCCGGTCCAGGAGCTGCTCCCGGGCACGACCCCCGGCGGAGCCGCCGAGCCGCCGCCGAAGCTGCGCCTCGACCTGGAGCGCCTGGCGGGCGTGCCCGCCGAGAAGGCCGGCCCGCTCCAGCGTTACGCCGCGACCATCCAGAGCCAGCGCGGCGACTACAACGGCAAGGTGCTGTCGATCCGCCAGGACGACCTGCGCACCCTGGCCGTCATCTACGACCAGTCCCCCTCGGTCCTGACCGAGCAGCTGATCAGCTGGGGCGTCCTGGACGCCGACGCGCGTCGCGCCGTGGCCCACGAGGACATCTAGTCCCCCGGCCGGGCCGGCCACCAGCAGAAACGTACCGGCGGGTGCCGGGCCCCCTCCCAGGGGTCCCGGCACCCGCCGGTTTTTCATGCTCCCCGCGCTCCCCGCGCCTCAGTGCTCCTGTGCGCCCCTGCCG
>NZ_JZWV01000366.1 GCF_000966975.1 Streptomyces katrae
CTGTGCGCCCCTGCCGTCCGCCGGGCGGGCATACGGAAGGGCCCGCGACGCGGAACGTCGCGGGCCCTTCCGTATGGTGCGCGGTGCGCGCGTCAGCCCTCGCCGCGGCGCAGGCTGGGCTTCAGGTCCTTGAAGCGGGCCAGCAGGCCGTTGACGAACGCCGGCGAGTCGTCCGTGGAGAACTCCTTCGCCAGCTGCACCGCCTCGTCGATCGCCACGGCGTCCGGGGTCTCGTCGACCCAGATCAGCTCGTAGGCGCCCAGCCGCAGGATGTTCCGGTCGGCGACCGGCATGCGGTCGAGCTCCCAGTCCACGGCGTAGGTGACGATCAGGTCGTCGATGCGGTTCACCTTCTCGGCGTAGCCCTCGACGAGGTCCATCGTGAAGGCGTTGACCGGCGGCTGCCGGACGTCCGCATTCGCGTGCCGGATCCAGTCCGCGAGGACCTCGCGCACGGGGACGTCGCGCTGGTCGGCCTCGAAGAGGATCTGGAAAGCGCGCTTGCGCGCGTTGCTCCGGGCAGCCACGGTTAGCTGTTCACCCGGCCGAGGTAGGCGCTGGTGCGGGTGTCGACCTTGATCTTCTCGCCGGTGGTGACGAAGAGCGGGACCTGGATCTCGTGGCCGGTCTCCAGCTTGGCGGGCTTGGTGCCGCCGGTGGAGCGGTCGCCCTGGACGCCCGGGTCGGTGTGCTCGATGGTCAGCTCGACGGCGGCCGGGAGCTCGACGTAGAGCACCTCGCCCTCGTGCTGCGCGACCGAGGCGGTGAAGCCCTCGATGAGGAAGTTGGCGGCGTCGCCGACGGCCTTGCGGTCGACCATCAGCTGGTCGTAGGTCTGCATGTCCATGAAGACGAAGTAGTCGCCGTCCATGTACGAGAACTGCATGTCACGGCGGTCGATCGTGGCGGTGTCGACCTTCGTGCCGGCGTTGAAGGTCTTGTCGACGACCTTGCCGGAGAGCACGTGCTTGAGCTTGGTGCGCACGAAGGCCGGGCCCTTGCCGGGCTTGACGTGCTGGAACTCGACGACGGACCAGAGCTGGTCACCGTCGAGCTTGAGCACCATGCCGTTCTTGAGGTCGTTCGTGGAAGCCACGGTTACGCAATCTCCTGCACTGGAAGACCAGGGAGGCGCACTCGGTCCGCCGCGGCGGACTACAGTGCGAGCAGCTCCTTGGTCGTAATGGTGAGTAGCTCGGGACCGCCGTCCGCCTCGGGGCGCACGACGAGCGTGTCATCGATCCGGACACCTCCCCGGCCGGGGAGGTGAACCCCCGGTTCGACGGTGACCGGCACGCAAGCGTCCAGTTTACCCATTGCCGTAGGTGCAAGCTGCGGGTCCTCGTCGATTTCGAGGCCGACCCCGTGTCCCGTGCAGCCCGCGAGGGCCTCGCCGTACCCCGCCGAGTCCAGTACGGACCGCGCCGCGTGGTCGACCTCGCGGTAGGCGGCGCCGGGCAGCAGTGCCTCCCGGCCGGCCCGCTGGGCGGCGAAGACGAGGTCGTACAGCTCGATCTGCCAGTCGGCCGGCGTGGTGCCGATCACGAAGGTGCGGCCGATCTCGCAGCGGTAGCCCCGGTAGTTGGCGCCGAGGCAGACGGACAGGAAGTCGCCCTCCTCCACCCGCCGGTCCGAGGGCCGGTGCCGGGAGCGGCCGGAGTGCGGGCCGGTGCCGACGGAGGTGGGGAAGGCCGGGCCGTCCGCGCCGTGGTCGACGAGGCGGCGTTCCAGCTCCAGGGCCAGGTGGCGTTCGGTGCGCCCGACCAGGATCGACTCCAGCAGCTCGCCGAGGGCCTGGTCGGCGATCTCGGCGGCGATGCGCAGGCAGGCGATCTCCTCCTCGTCCTTGACGAGCCGCTGCTGCTCCACGGCGGTGCCCAGGTCGGCCAGCCGCAGCCGGGGCGCGACGGAGCTCACGGCGCGGTGCCGGGCGACGGTGAGGTGGTGTTCCTCGACGGCGAGGGAGTCCGCCCGCACGGCGGCGGCACGGTCGGCCGCGGCCACCGCCGGATCGGCCCCGGGGCCGCCCAGCAGGCTGAGCGTCAGCCCCTCGTCCAGGCGCCCCTCGTCGGCCTCGCTCGTGGGCGGGGCGGCGCAGAACAGCTCGTCATCGGCGGGCCCGACCAGCAGTACGGCGCCCAGCGGGGACGCCCCGGCGAGGTAGCGGACGTTCGCCGGACGCGTGATCAGGGCGGCGGAGTTGCCCGCGGCGGCGCAGCGCTCGCGGAGCAGGCCCCTGCGGGCCGCGTACACGTCTGACATGTCTTCGAGCCTACGAGCGCCCCGCGCATCCGGCCCGGCGAGCGCGTCCGGACGGGCCCGCGCCGGCCCTCCCCCACGCCCCCTACCAGCGCGGAGGGCTCGCCAGGGCCCGGGCGAGGGCCTCGTCCAGGGCGCGGGCGGTGGCTTCCACGTCCAGGTGGGAGTTGTCGATGATGGGCAGCCCGGAGCCGTACCAGCCGGCCATCCGGCCGTGGATGCGGGCGACCTCCTCGTCGGACAGGCGCCGGTTGCCGGAGCGGGCGGCGTTGCGGTCGAGGACGATCTCCAGGCCGGGCAGCAGCACGACGGGGAGCAGGGCGGGTCCCACGTGGCGCTTCCAGCCGCCGAGGCCGACCACGGGCCGGTCGGGGAAGACGGCGTCGTCGAGGATGCAGGAGATGCCGTTGGCCAGGAAGTTGCGGGCGGCGAAGCCGCAGGTGCGGCGGGCGAGGCGGTACTGGGCCTCGGAGTGGTCGTTCCAGCCGGCCTGCGGGTCGGCGAAGCCCGAGCGGACCCATTCGCGGACGTCGTCGAGGCTGATGTGCGCGGTCGGCACCGGGCGGGTCGCCGCCCAGTGCCGGGCGACGGTGGTCTTGCCGGCGCCCGCCGGGCCGATGAGCAGCACGGCGAGCGTGGCACCGCCCGTTCCCCCGGCGGGGGGAGCGGGCGGCGCGGGTGCGGCGGGGGGCAGCGGGATGTGCCCGGTCGCCTCGGGCACCGGGGCCGCCGGCCAGCCCTGCGCGGGGGGTATCGGCGGTGGCGGGGGTGCCGCCGGGTGCTGTCCCGGCGGACCCCAGCCCCCCACTCCGTGCTGCATCCTCGCCACTCCGTCTCGTTCAGGCCCGTTCGGGCGACTGATGCGAGAACGTTATCTCAGCCCGTGACCTCTTCGGCCAGCGCGCGCAGCGCCAGCCGGTAGGAGCCCAGGCCGAAGCCCGCGACGGTACCGGTGGCCACGGCCGCGATGACCGAGGTGTGCCGGAACTCCTCCCGGGCGTACGGGTTGGAGATGTGCACCTCGATCAGCGGGGCGGTGCGCTGGGCGGCGGCGTCGCGCATAGCGTACGAGTAGTGCGTGAAGGCGCCCGGGTTGATCACGACCGGGATCTTCCCGTCCGCCGCCTCGTGCAGCCAGCGGACGAGCTCGCCCTCGTCGTTGGTCTCGCGGACCTCGACGTCGAAGCCGAGTTCGGCGCCCAGGGTGCGGCAGCTCTCGACCAGGCCGGCGTACGAGGTGGCCCCGTAGACGTCGGGCTCGCGGGAGCCGAGCCGGCCCAGGTTCGGGCCGTTCAGCACCAGGACGGGGCGGCTCACGCCGACACCTCGCCGTACGCGGCGATCAGGTGGGCCGGGTCGGGGCCCTCCAGGACGGTCGGCTTGCCCAGTCCGTCGAGGACGATGAAGCGCAGCAGGTTGCCGCGGGACTTCTTGTCGACCTGCATGGTCTGGAGCAGCTTGGTCCACTGGTCGCCGCGGTAGGTCAGCGGCAGTCCGACGGAGGCGAGGACGGCCTTGTGGCGGTCGGCCGTGGCGTCGTCCAGGCGCCCGGCGAGGCGGCCGAGTTT
>NZ_JZWV01000367.1 GCF_000966975.1 Streptomyces katrae
GCCGAGTTCGGCGGCGAAGACCATGCCGACGGAGACGGCCGCGCCGTGGCGCCACTTGTAGCGCTCGTTCTTCTCGATGGCGTGCGCGAGGGTGTGGCCGTAGTTGAGGATCTCCCGCAGGCCCGACTCCTTGAGGTCGCTGGAGACCACGTCGGCCTTGACCTGGATGGAGCGGACGATCAGCTCGGCCGTGTGGGGGCCGGCGGGCGTACGGGCCGCCGCCGGGTCCTCCTCGATCAGGTCGAGGATCACCGGGTCGGCGATGAAACCGGCCTTGATGATCTCGGCGAGACCGCTGACGTAGTCGTTGACCGGCAGCGAGTCCAGCGCCGCGAGGTCGCAGAGCACGCCGGCCGGCGGGTGGAAGGCGCCGACGAGGTTCTTGCCCTCGGCGGTGTTGATGCCGGTCTTGCCGCCGACGGCCGCGTCCACCATCGCCAGGACGGTGGTGGGGACGGCGATCCAGCGCACCCCGCGCAGCCAGCTGGCCGCGACGAAGCCCGCCAGGTCGGTGGTGGCGCCGCCGCCCACGCCGACGATCACGTCGGTGCGGGTGAAGTTGGACTGGCCGAGCGCCTTCCAGCAGTAGGCGGCCACCTCGACGGTCTTGGCCTCCTCGGCGTTGGGCACCTGGATGGCGATGGCCTCGTAGCCCTGCTCGGCGAGGTCCGCGCGCAGCGCCTCGCCGGTCTCGGCGAGGGCCTCGGGGTGGATCACGGCGACCCGCTGGGCCTTCGTCCCGATGAGGCCGCCGAGCTCGCCGAGCAGCTGCCGGCCGACCAGCACGTCGTACGCGTCGTGTCCGGCTCCCCCAGCTACCGCTGGGAGGGGCCCCGACGCGCCGACGTGGATCCGCGTCACCTGGTCTGTCATACGTCCTTCAACTCCAGAGCGTCGAGGACCGCCTGGGCGACCTCTTCGGGGGTGCGTTCGTCCGTGGCCACCACGACGCGCGCGACTTCGGTGTACAGGGGGCGCCGGGCCTCCATCAGCTCGCGCCACTGCCGGCGCGGGTTGACGGCCAGCAGGGGGCGGGCCGCGCCGAGGCCGACGCGGCGCACGGCCTCCTCGACGTCCATCGACAGGTAGGCGACGGGCAGTCCGGCCAGCAGGGCACGGGTGCCCGGGTCGAGGACGGCGCCGCCGCCGAGGGCGAGGACGCCCGTGTGCCCGGCGACGGCGGCGGCGACCGCCTGCCGTTCCAGCTCACGGAAGTACGGCTCGCCCTCGTCGACGAAGATGTCGGAGATCTCGCGGCCCTGGGCGGCGACGATGTCCGCGTCCGTGTCCCGGTAGGGGACGCCGAGCCGCTCGGCGAGCAGCGCCCCCACCGTGGACTTGCCGGACCCCATGGGGCCGACGAGGACGACGAGCGGTCCGGCCGTCACCGGATCTGCAGGTTGTCGAGGTAGGACTGGACGTTGCGCCGGGTCTCGGGGACCGAGTCGCCGCCGAACTTCTCCAGGACCGCGTCGGCCAGCACGAGCGCGACCATGGCCTCGGCGACGATGCCCGCGGCGGGCACGGCGCAGACGTCGGAGCGCTGGTGGTGCGCCACGGCCGCCTCGCCGGTGGCCACGTCGACGGTGGCCAGGGCGCGCGGCACGGTCGCGATGGGCTTCATCGCGGCGCGGACGCGCAGCAGCTCACCGGTGGTCAGGCCGCCCTCGGTGCCGCCGGAGCGGCCGGAGGTGCGCTTGATGCCCTCGGGGGTGGAGACGATCTCGTCGTGGGCCTGCGAGCCGGGCACGCGGGCCAGGTCGAAGCCGTCGCCGACCTCGACGCCCTTGATGGCCTGGATGCCCATGAGCGCGGCGGCGAGGCGGGCGTCGAGGCGGCGGTCCCAGTGGACGTGGGAGCCGAGGCCGACGGGCACGCCGTAGGCGAGGACCTCGACGACGCCGCCGAGGGTGTCGCCGTCCTTGTGGGCCTGGTCGATCTCCGCGACCATCGCCTTCGACGCGTCGGCGTCGAGGCAGCGGACCGGGTCGGCGTCGAGCTTCTCGACGTCGGCGGGGGTCGGGTAGACGCCGTAGGGGGCCTTGGCCGAGGCCAGTTCCACCACGTGCGAGACGATCTCGATGCCCGCGACCTCCTTGAGGAAGGAGCGGGCGACGGCGCCGAGGGCGACGCGGGCGGCGGTCTCACGGGCGCTGGCGCGCTCCAGGATCGGCCGGGCCTCGTCGAAGCCGTACTTCTGCATGCCCGCGAGGTCGGCGTGGCCGGGGCGGGGGCGGGTCAGCGGCGCGTTGCGGCCGGTGTCCTTGAGCAGCGAGGGGTCCACGGGGTCGGCCGACATGACCGTCTCCCACTTGGGCCACTCGGTGTTGCCGACCATGATCGCGACCGGGGAGCCCTGGGAGAGGCCGTGGCGGACGCCGCCGAGGAAGGTGATCTCGTCCTGCTCGAACTTCATCCGGGCACCGCGTCCATAGCCGAGCCGGCGCCGGGCCAGGTGGTCGGCCACCAGCTCGGTGGTGACCGGGACGCCGGCGGGAAGGCCCTCCAGCGTCGCGACCAGGGCCGGTCCGTGCGACTCTCCTGCGGTCAGCCAACGCAACCTGCTCAACGATGCTCCTCATGCTCGCGCCTGGCACTGCGACGGCGCATCCGGTGCGCGGACCGAACCGCCGGTACCCGAATCCTCCCACGTCCCGGCGGTTCCCCCGTGATCCGGTCCAGCTATCGGACGGCCGTCCCACGCCGGCGCCACCACCGGTAGCCCTCCAGGACGACCACCACGGACACCAGCGAGCCGACGACCCACTTCGCCCAGTCCGGCAGGGTGCCGAGCAGCACCTTCACGAACATCACGACGGCGTACCCGGCGTCCCACTTCGAAGCCAGCGTCTGGCCCGTTCCGAACGCGTCCACGCGCCCCCCTCACCCCGAAGAACAGCAGGTGGGAAGCCTAACGCGCGGCGAGGGCGCGCTCTCCGGCGGCCCGCATGGCCGCCAGGGGGCCCGGGGCGCGGCCGGTCATCCGCTCGACCTGGAGCACGGCCTGGTGGACGAGCAGGTCGAGGCCGCCGAGCAGCTTGCCGCCGCGGCCGGACCAGGCGGCCGCCAGGGCGGTGGGCCAGGGGTCGTAGAGGACGTCGAAGAGGGCGCCCGGGGCCGCGGGTACGGCGGCGGCCAGTTCGTCGGTGGCGCCCGCCGGGGTGGTGGCGATCACCAGCGGGGCGTGGAGGGCCTCGGCGGCCCGGGACCAGTCGGCGGTGCGGACGTCCACGCCGAGCCGCTCGCCCCAGCCGCGCATCTCCTCGGCGCGGGCCTCGGAGCGGACGTACGCGGTGATCTCGCCTGTGCAGATCCGCGCGAGGGCGGCCAGGGCCGAGGAGGCGGTCGCCCCGGCCCCGAGGACGGCGGCGGCGGGCACCTTCTCGACGCCGCGTTCGTGCAGGGCCGCGACTATGCCGGGGATGTCGGTGTTGTCGCCGACCCGGCGGCCGTCCTCGGTCAGGACGAGGGTGTTGACGGCCTCCACCGAGGCGGCGGTGTCGCTGATCTCGTCCAGCAGCGGGATGACCGCCCGCTTGAGCGGCATCGTGAGGGAGAACCCGGCCCACTCGGGGCCCAGACCGGCCACGAACCCGGGAAGCGCGGCCTCGTCGATCTCGAACCGGTCGTAGGACCAGTCGTCGAGGCCGAGCTCCCGGTAGGCCGCCCGGTGCAGTACCGGTGAGAGGGAGTGCTCGATGGGAGATCCCAGCACCGCGGCCCGTGTCCGTGACATGTCCTGCTACCCGCCGTTCTTCTTCTGCGCCTGACGCTCCTGGAACTCCGCGACGAGCTTCAGGTGCTCGTCGTAGGTCTTCGTGAAGGTCGTCTTGTTGCCGTCGACCGACACGAAGAACATCCAGCCGCCGTGATCGGGGTTGAGCGTAGCGGTCAGCGCGTCCAGACCGGGGTTGTCGATCGGACCGGGCGGGAGGCCCTTGACGTAGTGGGTGTTGTACGGGTGGTCGAAGGCCTGGGCTTCCTTCAGGTTGAAGTTGATCTCGCTCTGGCCCTTGACGTAGTTGTACGTCGAGTCGAACTGGAGCTTCTGGTTGGTGACGTCGTTGGTCTTCTTGAGGCGGTTGTAGACCACCTCGGCCATCTTCCGGAAGTCGTCGTGGTTCTTGCCCTCGGCGTTGACGAGGCTGGCCACGGTGATGACCTGGAGCGGGTTCTCCAGGTTGAGTTCCTTGGCCTTGGCCTCGACGCCCAGCTCCGCGTACTTGTCGGAGGCGTTCTTGACCATCTGCTTGAGCAGGGACTCGGGCGTGCTGTCCTTCTTGAGGTCGTACCGCATCGGGTACAGGAAGCCCTCGAGCGGGTCCATGACCTTCGGGTTGCTCGCGGCCCAGGCCGGCAGGCCGAGGTTCTTGTACTCGCGCTGGGCGATCTCGCGGGTGGTGCCGTCCGGTTTGCCGAGCTTCTTGTCGATCGCCTTGTAGACCTCGGAGTTGCGCATGCCCTCGGGGACGGTGATGACGGCCAGCTTGCTGGGGTCGATCATCAGCGCGACGGCGGCCGCGCCCGACATCTTCTTCTTCAGCGGGTAGATGCCCGGCTGGATCGACTTGCCCTTGGGGTTGGCGTTCGCGGCGTCGACGAAGGCCTGGGCGCTGGCGACCACGCCGGCTTCCTTGAGGATGCGGCCCATCTGGCCGAGGCCCGCGTTCTTGGGGATCTCGACGTCGACGGTCTCGTCGGTGCCCTCGCCCGCGAAGTCCTCGGTCGCGCCGAAGCGGTCCTTCAGGTAGCCGTAGCCGTAGTAGCCGCCACCGCCGACGACGGCGGCGATCACCACGGCGGCGACCAGGCAGGCCGTTCCGCTGCGCTTCTTCTGCTTCTTCTTGCCGGCCTTGCCGCCCTTGCCGCGGCCCGCGCGGCGGCCGCCGGGCACCGGCTCGTCGCCGTCGTCCGCGCCGCAGGGACTCCTCCGGCTCCTCCTCCGCCTCGGCCGGGTCCGGCTCCAGGTGCCGCTGGTTCGGGGGCGACGGCGGGGGGAAGGCGTCGGGGGTGGCGTACAGGTCGGGGGTCTCGTCGGGGTAGGCCCCGGCGGACTGCTGGGCGTAGGGGTCGGCGCCGGCGTAGGGGTCGGTCTGGACGGCGGCCACGTACTGCTGCTGGTGGGCGCCGTCCCAGCCCTGGCCCTCGTACGGCGGCTGCTGCTGGAGCTGCTGCGCGTGGGCGTGCTGCACCGCGTACGCCTGCTGCTGCTCGGCGTACTGCGGCTGCTGCGGGTACTGCGCGGGGTATTCCTGCTGGTACTGGACCTGCTGGAACTGTGGGTCCGGGTACTGCTGCTGCGGGTCACCGCCGTAGGGAACCTGCCCCTGCTGCGTCTGGTGCGCGGTCCACCCCTGGTCCCCGTACAAGGGGTCCTGGGGGTTCCACGGTTCGGAGCCGTGGCCCCGGCCATAGTCAGTCATCGGTCCCCTAGAGCCGCGAGACGTGGGCGCGGCTCATGTCTGCCGCGGCACCCGGTTCCGCCTCTTGAGTGGTGGGCGACGGCTGTTCGAATGCCGTCTCATCGCGCGGAACGTTACCGTACCGCGATCAGACAACCACTTCGACGCACTCGCCAGGCGGATTACCTGATACCCGTTCGGTCTCAAGAGCGTTCTGGAGGATGATCACAGCGGCGGCCTGATCGATGACCGACCTGCCCTTCTTCGCGTTCTTCCCGGAGGCGCGCAGGCCCTGGGCGGCGGTGACCGTGGTCATCCGCTCGTCCACCAGCCGGACCGTCACCGGCTTGATCCCCTTGGCCAGTTCGTTCGCGAAGGCACGCACCTTGGCCGCGGCCGGCCCCTCCCGCCCGCTGAGCGAGCGGGGGAGGCCGACGACGACTTCGAGGGGCTCGTACTC
>NZ_JZWV01000368.1 GCF_000966975.1 Streptomyces katrae
CTTCGAGGGGCTCGTACTCCGCGACGAGCTGCCGCAGCCGCCGGTGGGCGGCCGGGACGTCCCGGCCCGGGACCGTCTCCACCGGCGTGGCCAGCACCCCGTCGGGGTCGCAGGAGGCGACCCCGATCCGGGCGTCTCCGACATCGATGGCCAGTCGGCGGCCGCGGCGCAGGCTCATCGTCAGGCCGTCTCGACGACGAGGCGCTCGACCGCGGCGATGGCCTCGGGCACGGCGCCCGGGTTCTGGCCGCCGCCCTGGGCCACGTCCGGCTTGCCGCCACCGCCGCCGCCGAGGGTCTTGGCGGCGGTGCGGACCAGGTCGCCGGCCTTGAGGCCGCGCTCGCGGGCCGCCTCGTTGGTGGCGACGACGGTCAGCGGGCGGTCGTTCGCCACGGTGAACAGCGCGACGACGGCCGGGCGGTCGCCGGGGATGCGGCCGCGGACGTCCAGGACCAGCTTGCGCAGGTCGTCGGCGCCCGTGCCGTCCGGCACCTGGCCGACGACGAGGGCGACGCCGCGGATGTCCTGGGCGCCGGCGGCGAGACCGGCGGCGGCCTGGAGGACCTTCTCCGCGCGGAACTTCTCGATCTCCTTCTCGGCGTCCTTCAGCTTGCCGAGCATGGAGGCGATCTTCTCCGGCAGCTCCTCCGGACGGCCCTTGACCAGCTCCTGGAGCTGGGCGACGACCGTGTGCTCCTTGGCGAGGAAGTTGTAGGCGTCCACGCCGACGAGGGCCTCGACGCGGCGCACGCCGGAGCCGATGGAGGACTCGCCGAGCAGCTTCACCAGACCCAGCTGGGCGGTGTTGCCGACGTGGGTGCCGCCGCACAGCTCCTTGGAGAAGTCGCCGATGGTCACGACGCGGACGCGCTCGCCGTACTTCTCGCCGAACTCGGCGATGGCGCCCTGCTTCTTCGCCTCGTCGATGCTCATGATCTCGGCGGTGACGTCGAGCTCGCGGGAGAGCACGTCGTTGATCTTCTGCTCGACGTCGGTGAGGACCGTGCCGGGGACGGCGTTCGGCGAGCCGAAGTCGAAGCGGAAGCGGCCGGGGCTGTTCTCGGAGCCGGCCTGGGCAGCCGTCGGGCCGAGGGCGTCGCGCAGCGCCTGGTGCGTCAGGTGGGTGGCCGAGTGGGCGCGGGCGATGGCCCGGCGGCGCTTGACGTCGATGGCGGCGTACGCGGAGGCGCCGACCGTGACCTCGCCGACCTGGACGGAGCCCTTGTGGACGGAGACGCCCGGGACGGGCTGCTGCACGTCGCGGACCTCGATGACGGCACCGGTGTCGAGCTTGATGCGGCCCTGGTCGGCGAGCTGGCCGCCGCCCTCGGCGTAGAAGGGGGTGCGGTCGAGGACGACCTCGACCTCGTCGCCCTCGGAGGCGGCGGGCGCGGAGACGCCGTTGACCAGGAGGCCGACGATGGTGGCCTCGCCCTGGTTGGTGGCGTAACCGGTGAACTCGGTGGCGCCGGAGCCGTCGGCGATCTCGCGGTAGGCGGAGACGTCGGCGTGGCCGGTCTTCTTGGCCTTGGCGTCGGCCTTGGCGCGGTCGCGCTGCTCCTGCATCAGGCGGCGGAAGCCGGTCTCGTCCACGGAGAGGCCCTGCTCGGCGGCCATCTCCAGGGTGAGGTCGATCGGGAAGCCCCAGGTGTCGTGGAGCAGGAACGCCTTGTCGCCGGAGAGGACCGTGCCGCCGGCGGCCTTGGTCTCGGTCACGGCGGTGTCGAGGATGTTGGTGCCGCCCTTGATGGCCTTGAGGAAGGCGGCTTCCTCGGCGATGGCGACGGTCTCGATGCGCTTGCGGTCGGTGATGAGCTCCGGGTACTGCTGCCCCATCGTCTCGATGACCACGTCGATCAGGTCCCGGACGACCGGGCCGGTGGCGCCCATGAGGCGCATGTTGCGGATGGCGCGGCGCATGATGCGGCGCAGCACGTAGCCGCGGCCCTCGTTGCCGGGGGTGACGCCGTCGCCGATGAGCATGGTCGAGGTGCGGATGTGGTCGGCGACCACGCGCAGGGAGACGTCCGAGTGGTCGGCGGCGCCGTAGGCGACGCCGGTGAGCTCGGTGGCCTTGTCCATGACCACGCGGAGGGTGTCGGTCTCGTACATGTTCCGCACGCCCTGCAGGATCATCGCGAGGCGTTCGAGGCCGAGGCCGGTGTCGATGTTCTTCGACGGGAGGTCGCCGAGGATCGGGAAGTCCTCCTTGCCGTCGCCGGCGCCCCGCTCGTACTGCATGAAGACGAGGTTCCAGATCTCCACGTACCGCTCGTCGTTGACGGCCGGGCCGCCCTCGACGCCGAACTCGGGGCCGCGGTCGTAGTTGATCTCGGAGCAGGGGCCGCAGGGGCCGGGGACGCCCATGGACCAGAAGTTGTCCTTCTTGCCCAGGCGCTGGATGCGCTCGGCCGGGACGCCGATCTTGTCGCGCCAGATGGCCTCGGCCTCGTCGTCGTCGAGGTAGACCGTGATCCAGAGCTTCTCGGGCTCCAGGCCGTAGCCGCCGTCCGCCACGGAGCTGGTGAGCAGCTCCCAGGCGTACTTGATGGCGCCTTCCTTGAAGTAGTCCCCGAAGGAGAAGTTCCCGCACATCTGGAAGAACGTGCCGTGGCGGGTGGTCTTGCCGACCTCTTCGATGTCCGGGGTGCGGACGCACTTCTGCACGCTGGTCAGCGTGGGAGCGGGCGGCTTGGTCTCACCCAGGAAGTAGGGCTTGAACGGCACCATGCCCGCGGGCACCAGCAGCAGAGTCGGGTCGTCCGCGATGAGCGACGCCGAAGGGACAACGGTGTGACCGCGCTCCTCGAAGAAGCTCAGCCAGCGGCGGCGGATTTCAGCCGACTCCATCAGTGGTCCTCATTCCGGTTGTACGAGAGATTCGATCGGTGGGTGGTGCTGTCGGGTCCGATGGCCCGCAGCCGCCGCGGCCCGGGGAGGGCGGTGACGTTGTCGGGCCGGTCGGGGTCGTGGGTCAGACCCAGTGCGTCGTTCAGCTCGTCCTCGCGCTGCGTCATTCCCGCCTTGACGTCGAGGGCGAAGTCCTTGAGGCGGTGGCCCGCCTCCACGGCCTTGTCGGCCGCCTGGGCCGCGAGGCTCTCCGGCGTCAGCTTCTTCAGCTGGCGGTTGACCTTGGTGGTGGCCCAGACGCCGGCGGCGGCGCCGGCGGTGAACCAGAAGGCTCGGCGGAACATCGGAGGTCTCAGCCCTTCTGCTTGCGGCGCCGCGGATCCGGCACCGTACGGCCGACGATCACGGTGCGCCGGGGGGTGCGCTCGGTTTCCGCGCCGGTCCTGCCCATGGCCCTGCGCACCCCGTAGCCGAAGGCCGCGACCTTGACGAGCGGGCCGCCGAAGGTGGAGGCGACGGTGGAGGACAGCGCGGAGGCGTTGGAGGTGACCTCCTGGACGTCGCTCGCGATGGCGTCGACCCGGTCGAGCTGGGTGCGCGCGGAGCGGACGGTCGTCGAGGCGTCGGCCAGCAGCGGGACGGCCTGCTCGGTGACCTCGGCCACGAGCTTGGTGGTGGCCCTGAGCACCTGGGCGAGCCTGGCCAGCGCCACTGCGAGGAAGGAGACCAGGATGGCCCAGAAGACGGCCACGATGATCCCGGCCACCTCTCCACCGGACACGTTGCACCGCTTCCTGAAATCTGGAAACCCGACGGGTTAAGTCTGCTGGTAAGTCTGCTCCGACCCTATCGCGCCGGAGATCCGCCGCAGAACCGGATTCCGGTGCCGCTCCCCCGGATACGGCAAAGCCCGCCGCCCCCGGAGGGGACGGCGGGCCGGACCAGCCTGTGAGTGGCTACGGCCGCTGGATCAGCGGGCGTAGTACTCGACGACGAGCTGCTCGTCGCAGATGACCGGGATCTCCTTGCGGTTCGGGTCGCGGTCGAGGCGGAAGGCCAGGGCCTTCAGGTTGACCTGCAGGTAACGCGGGGTCTCACCCTCACCGGCGTAGCCACCCTCGCGGGCGACCTGGAAGGGGTGCTTCTCGCGGCTGCGCTCGCGAACCGTGATGACGTCGTCGGGACGCACGCGGAACGACGGCTTGTCGACCTTGCCACCGTTGACCTCGATGTGGCCGTGGACGACCATCTGGCGGGCCTGGTAGATGGTGCGGGCGATGCCGGCACGCAGGACCAGGGCGTCCAGACGACGCTCGAGCTCGACGACCAGCGCCTCGCCCGTCTTGCCCTCGGCCTTCTTCGCGCGGTCGTACGCGCGGGCCATCTGGCGCTCGGAGATGTCGTACTGGGCGCGCAGACGCTGCTTCTCGAGCAGACGGACCTTGTAGTCCGAGTTCTGCTTGCGGCCACGGCCGTGCTCGCCCGGCGGGTAGGGGCGGGCCTCGAAGTACTTGACGGCCTTCGGCGTCAGGGCGATGCCGAGGGCACGAGACTTCTTGACCTTGGGTCGCTTCTGGTTCACGGGGAACCTACCTCCATGTAAGTTAGGTGAGGCTTACCTTAGCGAGGAGGACGTAATGTCTCGACCACATGGGATCCCCCTGCCCAGTGCGCAACGCAGTTCGGATCCAGACGAAACAGAATCCGCTTGCGCCGACGATAAGCAAGGTCAGCCGCGTCCCAGGGAAGGCGTTCGGCAGCTCACCGGAGCCGAACGCGTACGAACCCTCGTAGAGTCCAACGCCTCAGTATCCCTCACGCTGCCGGGTGCTCGTGACCAGGTGTGGACCCGTGACCAGCAGGAGTGCGGGACAGGGGCGCCGGCCGCTCGGACCGTCGCCCCGGACGGGGACGTGATTCTCCTTGTGCCAGGGGAATCCGCGGCGGCCAGGGCCGCCGCTCACGCCCAGGACGACGACCTCCCCGCCGTGATCGAGATCACGGACGTGGCGCCGGTGTCCGTCCCCCATCGTATACGCGGCCGCGCCCGGCTCGCCGGGTGGCTGACCCCGGTCCGCGGCGACGACCGCGCCCCCTGCGCGGCGCTCATGGCCGAACGCCACCCGGTGGGCGAGCTGCTCGGGCTGACGGAATCCCTCGACGCCCTCCACCCGGGCCGGCCGGCCTGGATGCTGCTGCGCCTGGAGGTCGGCGAGGTCTCCGTGGACGACCTGTGGGGCGCCGAGCGGGTGGACCCGGAGGAACTGGCGGCGGCCGGGCCCGACCCGATGACCGCCCACGAGGCGGAGCTCCTGCAGCACCTCGCCTCCGTCCACCCCGACCGCCTCGCCGGCCTGTGCGGGCTGCTGGGCTCCCGGGAGGCGGCCGGGCTGACCCCGGTCCCGCTGGCCCTGGACCGGCTCGGGCTGCGCGTCCGCTTCACCCGCGGGCCCGGCCTCGCCGCCTTCGACGCCCGCTTCGACTTCCCCGAGCCGGTCACGGACGTGTGCGGCCTGCGCCGCGCCCTGCGCTCCCTGTTCGCCGCCGCCGCTCACTGAGGGCAGGTGCCGAGCAGTTCCTCCAGCGCCGTCTTCTCCGGCGGGGTCACGGAGAGGCCGTACTTGGCCTTGATCCCGGTGTAGCGGCGCGCGTACTCGCACCAGTACGCCCGCCGGGGCGGCCGCCACTTGTCGGCGGTCCTGCTGCCCTTGTCCTGGTTGGTCCGCTTGTCCACGGCGAGCAGCACGTCGAGGTCGTTGGCGTACTCCAGCCTGCGCGCGGGCGTCCACGCGTACGCCCCCGCCCGCCAGGCGGCGCCGAGCGCGACGACGTGGTCGGTCTCGATCTGCGAGGCGCGGCGGTAGGAGTACGGGAGCTCCCTGCCGGTGTAGGGGTCTTGGAGCACCCCGGAGACGACCACGCAGGGGTTGCGGTCCCCCTGACGGAGCTCGGACAGGTCCCTGCGGAGCACGTCGTCGCGGGTGTCGCACCCGTTGCGGCCGCCGACGCCGTCGGTGTCGTCGGACCAGTACCGGCCGAAGGCCTCGCGCTCGTAGCTCTCCCAGTTCCGGCCCCACTCGACCTTGAGCCCCTTGAGCTCGGTCCGTGCCGTGGCCGCGTCCGGGGGGAACCCCTGCCCGATGAGCGGGATCCTTGCCGGGGGCGGGGTGGCGTCCTGGTGGTGGCACCCGCCGACCAGCAGCGCGGCTGCCGCGACGACGACCAGCGCACGGGGTCCCATGCCCCGGACCCTAGGCCCGGACTCGCCGCCCGGCCGCCCGACACGACGGCCGCTGCGCGGAGCGGAGTCCC
>NZ_JZWV01000369.1 GCF_000966975.1 Streptomyces katrae
AACGGAGAAAGGGCGGGGCGGGGAGAAGCGCCGCAGGCGGCCGGGTCAGCTCGCGCCGCGGAGTCGCTCGCGGACCTTCTCCACCACGTCCGCGTAGCGGGCCTCGGCCCCGTACCGCGTCGGCTCGTAGTACCGCTTGCCGTGGATCTCGTCCGGCGCGTACTGCTGCGCCGCGATCGCCCCCGGCACGTCGTGCGGGTACACGTACCCCACCGCGTGCCCCAGCTTGGCCGCCCCCTTGTAGTGCCCGTCCCGCAGGTGCGCCGGCACGGCGCCGGCCAGCCCGGCCCGGACGTCCGCCAGGGCGGCGCCGATCGCCGTCGTGGCGGTGTTCGACTTCGGGGCCAGCGCCAGCGCGATCTTCGGGGCCAGCGCCAGCGCGATCGTCGCGTGCGACAGGGTCAGCGCGGCCTCCGGGAAGCCGATCATCGCCACCGCCTGGGCGGCCGCCACCGCCAGCGGCAGGGCGGTGGGATCCGCCAGGCCGATGTCCTCGCTCGCGGAGATCATCAGCCGCCGGGCGATGAACCGCGGGTCCTCGCCGGCCTCGATCATCCGGGCCAGGTAGTGCAGCGCCGCGTCCACGTCGGAGCCGCGGATCGACTTGATCAGGGCGCTCGCCACGTCGTAGTGCTGGTCGCCGTCCCGGTCGTAGCGGACCGCGGCCCGGTCGACGGCCTCCTCCAGCGTCTGGAGGGTGATCTCCTCCTCGCCCTTGGCGATGGCCGATCCGGCCCCCGCCTCCAGCGCGGTCAGCGCGCGACGGGCGTCGCCCCCGGCGATCCGCAGCAGGTGCGCCTCGGCGTCGGCGGGCAGCGAGACGGCCCCGCCCAGCCCCCGCTCCTCCTCCAGGGCCCGCCGCAGCAGCCCGCTCAGGTCGGAGTCGGTCAGCGGCTCCAGCGTCAGCAGCAGCGAGCGCGAGAGCAGCGGGGAGATGATCGAGAAGTACGGGTTCTCCGTGGTCGCCGCGATCAGGGTGACCCAGCGGTTCTCCACGGCCGGCAGCAGGGAGTCCTGCTGCGCCTTGCTGAAGCGGTGGATCTCGTCGAGGAAGAGGACGGTCTCCTTGCCGTAGCCGCCGGCGGCGCGCTTGGCGCCCTCGATGACGGCCCGGACCTCCTTGACCCCCGCCGTGATCGCCGAAAGCTCGACGAACCGCTTCTGGGTGGCCTGGCTGACCACGTACGCGAGGGTGGTCTTGCCGATCCCCGGCGGGCCCCAGAGGATCACCGACGAGGCTCCGGCCGGTCCCCCGGCCCCCTCACCCACCAGCCGGCGCAGCGGCGAGCCGGGCTTCAGCAGGTGCTGCTGGCCGACCACCTCGTCCAGGGTGCGCGGGCGCATCCGGACGGCCAGCGGGGAGCTGGCCGGGTCCTTCTCCTGGCGTTCCTCGGCTGCGGCGGTGAAGAGGTCTGGTTCCACACCCAGAGCCTAAGCGAGACCGCTGACAGAGCCGGCGGGCTCAGGAGGTCCAGAAGTCCCACCAGCGGGTCAGGATCAGCATCCCGATGATCCCGATGTGCAGGGCGGGCAGGACCCAGGTGAACTCGTCCAGGAAGCCGCGCAGCCAGCCGGGGGCGGGCAGCATCCCCTGGCGGATGTTGTGCGAGGTGACGTACCAGAACATCAGGATCGTGCAGACCCAGGCCAGGCAGCACCACAGGCACAGCGAGTTGATGTTGTACAGCGACTGGTACGTCAGCCAGGCGCAGAACCCGACGCCGAAGAGCATGCCGGCGTTCAGGGTCAGCCAGTACCAGCGGGCGAAGCGGGCACCGGCCAGCAGGCTCATGCCGACGCAGATCACGATTCCGTAGGCGACGAGCCCCAGCATCGGGTTCGGGAAGCCGAAGGCCGACGCCTGCTCGCTCTTCATGATGTTGCCGCAGGAGACGACCGGGTTCAGGCTGCAGCCCGGCGTGAAGTTGGGGTCCTCCAGCAGCTTGAACTTGTCGATGGTGATCACCCAGGCGGCGAGCAGGGCCGCCGCTCCGGTGATGACCAGCAGCAGGGCCAGTGCCCGGCTCCCGCCGTAGGTCCGCGGAGCGGTATCCGCGCCAGCACCCGTAGTCGTCATCCCGCCCGCTCCACATCCCACATCGGCAAGGTCATCAAGCAGGGGTCATTGTGCCGCACCGCGGCGCCCGTCCACCGTTCGACGGAGATAAGGACGGCCTTCGCCGGCCATGGCCCAGCCCCGCGCGAGCCGGCCGCGGTCATCGCCCCGGCCGGCCTCGAGCGGCCACCGGACCGGCTGCTGGACATCGGGGCCCCGTTCCCGCTCAAGTGGACGGGTACGCCGGGGTCACCCTGGTCCTGTGTGTCCGGGTCATCGGAGGGCTGGTGCTGTGCCTGCTGACTTTCACCCGGAGGAACCGGCGCGACGGCCGGAGGGGTTCGCACGGGCGGCGGGGGCGCGCGAGTCCCACGTCTGGGACCGCTCGTTCCGCGCCTGGGACCTCTACACCGCCGCCGTGTGGAGCGCCACCGCGGCCTTCGTCCTCACCGCCGGGACGCCCTCGCCGCGCTACCGGATCGCCGCCCTGGCCCTGCTGGTCCTGCTGATCCCCTGGTACGTCCGGGCCGGGCGGCCGCTGCTGCTGGCGGAGTCCGCCCCGGCGACGTGGCCCTGCCTGCGGTACCTGGGCGTCACCCTGGTCCTGTTCCTGCCGGCCGCGTCCATGATGGACGAGGTCCGGCTGATCGTCTTCGCCCTCGCCCCGCACTTCTTCATGCTGCTGAGCCTGCGCCGGGCGCTCGTCTGGCGGCCGCCCGCGCACGAGGTCTTCCTGAACGCGGTGTCCGCCCTCGTCGGCTTCGCCTTCGCCGCCTTCTTCGGTGCCTGGACCATCCGGATCATCGAGCAGAGCCGGGAGCGGGCCTCCCTGATCGCCGAACTGGACGCGAGCCGGGAGGAGGTGGCCCGGCTGTCCGCCGAGCACGGAGCCCACACCGAGCGGGAGCGCATGGCGCGCGAGATCCACGACACCCTCGCGCAGGGGTTCGCCGGTCTGCTGATGCTCGTCCAGGCCGTGCGCGCGGAGCTGGACGCCGATCCAGGCCGGGCGCGCCGCCACCTCGGCCTGATGGAGGCCACCGCCCGGCAGAACCTGGCCGAGGCCCGCGCCCTGGTCGCCGGGGGCGCCCCCGCCGACCTCGACGGCGGCTCGCTGCCCGACGCCGTGCGCCGGCTCGCGGCCCGGCACGACCCGCCCGCGGCCGTCACCGTGACCGGGCGGGCGCGTCCGCTGCCGCCCGGGCTGGAGGCCGTGGCGCTGCGCACCTGCCAGGAGTCCCTCGCGAACGCCGCCAAGCACGCCGGCCCCGGCGCCCTCGCCGCCGTGTCCCTCACCTACGCCGAGGACGGCCTGACGGTCGAGGTCCGGGACACCGGCCGCGGCTTCCGGCCGTCGGCCCCCACCTCCGGCTACGGCCTGCGCGGCCTGGCCGCGCGCGCCGCCGACGCGGGCGGCACCGCCGTCGTGCGCAGCGCCCCGTCCGAGGGCACCACGGTCACCGTCACCCTCCCGATCCGCTGAGGAGCCGCCGAAGCCGATCCGCGGCCTGCTCGCCGACGACCCCGCACGCGCCGGGGGCGGGGCGGGGAGCACTCCCCCGCCCCGCCCCCGGCGGCCGTTCGGGTCAGGCCAGGCGGTTCCGGACCTCGGCGACCAGGTCGGCGACCGGCACGGCGCTCTGCTCGCCGGACTCCATGTCCTTGAGCTGGACCACGCCCTCGGCGAGGTCGCGGTCGCCCGCGACGACCGCGAAGCGGGCGCCGCTGCGGTTGGCGTCCTTCATGGCGCCCTTGAGGCCCTTGCCGCCGTACGACATGTCGGCCGCGACGCCCGCCTTGCGCAGCTCGGTCACCAGGCCGAACACGGCCGGCTTGGCCTCGCCCAGGGCGACCGCGAAGACCGAGGTGGCCGCCGGGATGTCCAGCTCGACGCCCTCGGCCTCCAGGGCGAGCACGGTCCGGTCGACGCCCAGCGCCCAGCCGACGGACGGCAGGGCGGGTCCGCCGATCATCTCGGAGAGGCCGTCGTAGCGGCCGCCGCCGCCGACCGCGGACTGCGAGCCCAGGCCGTCGTGGACGAACTCGAAGGTGGTGCGGGTGTAGTAGTCGAGGCCGCGGACCAGCTTCTCGTCGTCCTCGAAGGCGACCCCGGCGGCCGTGATCAGCGCCCGGACCTCCTCGTGGTACGCCTTGCAGGCGTCGCAGAGGTAGTCGCGCAGCACGGGCGCGCCGACCAGCTGCTTCTGGACGTCGGGCCGCTTGTCGTCGAGGACGCGCAGCGGGTTGATCTCGGCCCGGCGGACGGTCTCCTCGTCGAGGTCGAGGCCGCGCAGGAAGCCCTGCAGCGCCTCCCGGTACACCGGGCGGCACTCCTTGTCGCCGAGCGAGTTCAGCAGGATGCGGAAGTTGCGCAGGCCCAGCGAGCGGTACGCCTGGTCGGCCAGGATGATCAGCTCGGCGTCGAGCGCCCTCGGCGTCGAGCGCCGGGTCCTCGGCGCCGATGGCCTCGGCACCGACCTGGGAGAAGTGGCGGTAGCGGCCCTTCTGGGGGCGTTCGTAGCGGTAGTACGAGCCGGAGTACCAGAGCTTGACCGGCAGGTTGCCCTGCTTGTGGAGGCTGGCCTCCAGGGCCGCGCGCAGCACGGAGGCCGTGCCCTCGGGGCGCAGGGCCAGCTGGTCGCCGCCCTTGGTCTCGAAGGCGTACATCTCCTTGGTGACGATGTCGGTGGACTCGCCGACGCCGCGGGCGAAGAGGCCGACGTCCTCGAAGCCGGGGGTCTCGATGTAGCCGTAGCCGGAGTTCCGCAGGGGCGCGGAGATGGCCTCGCGCACCGCCAGGTACTTCACGGAGACCGGCGGGATCAGGTCGTACGTGCCCTTGGGGGCCTTGAAGG
>NZ_JZWV01000370.1 GCF_000966975.1 Streptomyces katrae
CCTTGAAGGTGCTCACGAAAGTCTCGTCACATTCCTCGTCGTGGGGCGGCGGTGCCGTTCCCCAGGCCGGCGGCGACTTCCCGCAGGTACGGGTTGGTCGCGCGCTCACGGCCGATGGTGGTCTGGGGACCGTGGCCGGACAGCACCACCGTCGAGTCCTCCAGCGGCAGGCACACGCGGGCCAGTGACTGGAGTATCTCGGCGTGGGAGCCGCCGGGCAGGTCGGTGCGTCCGATGGAGCCGGCGAAGAGCAGGTCGCCCGAGAAGAAGACCGGCGGTACGTCGGCCTGCTCGGGCATCCGGAAGGTCACCGACCCCTTGGTATGGCCGGGCGCGTGCGCCACCGAGAACTCCATCCCGGCCAGCTTCAGGGCGGCGCCGTCGGACAGCTCGCGGACGTCGTCCGGCTCGCCGACGGTGAGCTCGCCCATGAGCGGCATGCCGATGGAGCGGCCGAGGGCCTTCTCCGGGTCGCTCATCATGTAGCGGTCCTCGGGGTGGATCCAGGCGGGAACGTCGTGCGCTCCGCACACCGGGACCACCGAGGCCACATGGTCGATGTGGCCGTGGGTCAGGACGACCGCGACGGGCTTGAGACGGTGCTTCCTCAGCGTTTCCTCGACGCCCTGGGCGGCCTGGTGGCCCGGGTCGATGATGACGCACTCCTCACCCGCGGCGGGGGCGACCAGGTAGCAGTTGGTCCCCCAGGCCCCGGCCGGGAATCCGGCAATCAGCACGTTCGTCCTCAATCGTCGTCCGTCGGGCGGCAGCAGTTCGGAATCTGCTGCTCAGAGCCTACCGGCGCCCCTCATTACACAGCGAACCCATATACGGTACGGCCTAACCGAGCCCGGACAGCGGTACCAGAGACGCACAAGGAGACGACCCGGTGGTCACGAGCGATCAGCGTCGGCGACAGCTCGCCAGGGAGAAGTACGAGCGCCAGCAGAAGCGCCGCGCGGAGGCCCGCCGCAGGTCGCGGCAGCGGCTGGCGATCATCGGTGCGGCCTCGGCCGCGGTGATCGCGGCGCTGATCGGCCTGATCGCGGGCGGTGTCTTCGACTCCAAGGACAAGAACGATTCCGCGGCCGAGCCCTCGGCCTCCCCCTCGCTGCCGGAGCCCAAGAAGTCCCCCTCCCCGGCGATGGCGATCGACGACAAGGCGAAGTACACCTTCGACCTGAAGACCAGCGCGGGCGAGATCAGGTTCGGGATGGACGCCTCGAAGACCCCGCAGACGGTCAACTCCTTCAAGTCGCTCGCCGACAAGGGCTTCTTCGACAAGACCAAGTGCCACCGCCTGGTGACGTCGGGGATCTACGTGCTCCAGTGCGGCGACCCCGAGGGCACCGGCCGGGGCGGCCCGGGCTACAACATCCCCGACGAGAACCTGGACTCCCTGGGCAAGCCGAACGAGCAGGGCCAGGTGGTCTACCCGGCCGGCACGGTGGCGATGGCCAACACCGGCCGGCCGGGGACCGGCGGCAGCCAGTTCTTCCTCGTCTACAAGGACAGCCCCCTCGCCCCCTCCTACACCCCGTTCGGGAAGATCGACGCGGAGGGGCTGAAGGTGCTGGAGGAGGTCGCGAAGGCGGGGACCGCCGACGGGGCGCAGGACGGCGCTCCGAAGACCCCCGTGACCATCGAGAAGGCCGCCGTCACCAAGGACTGACGGGGCGCGGCGGCCCCGGGCGGGCCGGCCCGCGGCCCGTGCGGCGATATTCCGTCGTGCGGGATGCGGACAGCCGGCCCGGCGGTCGCCTATGTTGGCGTTGTGCAGGGCGGGCGCTGCCCGCCCCAGGAAACTGTGGACGATGCCAGGGGGACACGACCCCGTGCGGCATCAGGTGGAGGAGGCGCTGTGAGCAGCGACCCGTGGGGCCGAGTCGACGAGACCGGCACCGTGTACGTGCGTACTTCCGAGGGCGAGCAGGTCGTCGGCTCGTGGCAGGCGGGCACCCCTGAGGAGGCCCTGGCCTACTTCGAGCGCAAGTACGAGGGCTTGGTGGTCGAGATCGGCCTCCTCGAACGGCGGGTGCGGACCACCGATCTGTCCGCCAAGGACGCCCAGACGGCCATCGACCACCTGCGGACCCAGGTGGACGAGCACCACGCCGTCGGTGACCTCGACGCGCTGCGCGTCCGGCTGGACAAGCTGGTGGCGACGGTGGACTCGCGGCGCGAGGAGCGCAAGGTCCAGAAGGCCAAGCAGGCGGACGAGGCCCGTGCGGCCAAGGACGCCCTGGTGACCGAGGCCGAGCAGCTGGCGCAGAGCGACCAGTGGCGCAGTGCCGGTGAGCGGCTGCGCGCGCTGGTGGACATCTGGAAGGGGCTGCCCCGGCTCGACCGCAAGTCGGACGACGAACTGTGGCACCGCTTCTCGCACGCCCGGTCCGCCTTCTCCAAGCGCCGCAAGGCGCACTTCGCGGCGCTGGACGCGCAGCGCGAGGAGGCCCGCAAGGCCAAGGAGAAGCTGGTCGCCGAGGCCGAGTCGCTGTCGAAGTCGACGGACTGGGGTCCGACGGCCGCCCGCTACCGCGAGCTGATGGACAGCTGGAAGGCGGCGGGCCGGGCGCAGCGCGAGGCCGAGGACGACCTGTGGAACCGTTTCCGCGGTGCCCAGGACGTGTTCTTCGCGGCGCGCGGCGAGGTCTTCGCGGAGCGGGACGCCGAGCAGGTCGAGAACCTGAAGCTGAAGGAGGAGCTGGCCGAGGAGGCCGAGAAGCTCGTCCCGGTGACGGACCTGAAGGCGGCCCGGGCCGCGTTCCGCTCCATCAACGAGCGCTGGGAGGCCATCGGCCACGTGCCGCGGGACGCCCGTCCCAAGGTCGAGGGCCGGATGCACGCCGTGGAGCGGGCCATCCAGGAGGCCGAGGAGGGCGAGTGGCGGCGTACGAACCCGGAGGCGCGGGCCCGTGCGGCCGGTCTGACGGGTCAGCTGCAGGCGGCCGTCGACAAGCTGCGCGGTGAGATCGACTCCGCGCGCGCGGCCGGCAACAACGCCAAGGCCGACAAGCTGTCCCGGGAGCTGGAGGGCCGCCAGGCCCTGCTGGACCAGGCGCTGAAGGGCCTGGAGGAGTTCGGCGGCTGAGTCCCCGGACGGGTTTTCGGATGGGCGCCACCGGTTACCGCCGGTGGCGCCCATCCGCCGTATATGGGTCCGATTCGTTACGCGGATTCAACGCAGGGTGCGCGCGGGTTGCACCTTCCTCCTGTGTAACGTTGTACGGTGCCGCCTCGGCGGCCTTCTGCCGGGCGACGACCAGGATCGAATGTGACGCATACCCAGATACGCGCTGATGTCCCCGACTCACTTCTCGTCGCCGAACCGCTCTCCGGCAAGAAGGACTCCGGGCTCCGTGGTGTCGGACGGCGCGTACTCGCCAACCTGAAGCGTGCCCGGAAGGCCCTGCTGGTCCACATCGCGCTGCGGGCCACCGGGCTCGCCGTGATGGCGATCTGGGCCGAGCGCAAGGACGTGCGGCCGCTGGAGATCCTGGGCGGGCGCTGGGACGCCGTCTACTACCTGCACATCGCCGAGAACGGTCTGACGACCCCGCTGGCGACGCCGTCGCCGTGCGCGTTCGCGGGGCCGAGCTGCCAGATGGCGTTCTTCCCCGTCTACCCGATGCTGGTGCGGTACACCTCGTACGTCACGCACCTGCCGATGAACTGGGTGGCGATGGGGCTGGCGCTGTTCGCGTCGGTGATCGCCGCGTGGGGCATCTTCGCCGTCACCGACAAGATCTACGGCCGGCGGGTCGCGCTCTTCACCTGTGCCCTGTTCGCGATCGTGCCGGCGGCGCTCGTCCAGTCGATGGCGTACACCGAGCCGCTGTTCCTCGCCCTTTCGGTGTGGGCGATGTACGCGGTGATGACGAAGTCCTGGCTGACGGCCGGTGTGCTGGCCTTCTTCGCGGGCGCCACCCGGCCCTCCGGTTCGGCGATCGTCGCGGCCGTGGTGCTGGCGGGGGTCTGGGAGTACGTGCAGTGGCGCCGGGGGCGCCGTGCGCAGCGTCCCGCGGTGGGGCGGATCGTGACCGCCTCGCTGATCGCCCCGCTGGGCTGGTTCGGGTACGTGGGCTACGTGGGCTGGCACTTCGGGCGCTGGGACGGCTACTTCGAGCTCCAGCGCCGCTGGGGTTCGGTGTACGACGGCGGTTTCGACACCGTCAACGAGCTGAAGAAGACCTTCACCGAGGTGCACACCACCCTGAACCACGTGGTGGTCTCGCTGACGGTGGTCACGGCGGTGGTGCTGTTCGTGCTGATGACGCGACGGCGCCGGCCCCCCATGGTCGTGTGGATCTTCGCAGCCATGATCATGCTGATGGCGCTGGGCGGTGCCGGCTTCTACTTCTCGAAGATGCGCTTCATCATGCCCGCGTTCCCGCTGCTCTTCCCCTTCGCGCTGGCCCTGGCCAGGGCCCGGCGGAGCACGGTGCTGTGGATCCTCGGGTCCGCCACGGCCGTGTCCGCGCTCTTCGGCGGGAACCTCAACTTCGTCTGGTGGGGCTGCCCCTGATCCGGCCTCCGCGCTGAACGACGGTGGGCGCCACCCCGAGGGGGTGGCGCCCACCGTCGTGTCCGGCGCGGGGACCTGCGGTCTACGGCCTGCGGGCCGAGGTGACGCGGTAGACGTCGTAGACGCCCTCGACGCCCCGTACGGCCTTCAGGACGTGTCCCAGGTGCTTCGGGTCGCCCATCTCGAAGGTGAACCGGGAGGTGGCCACCCGGTCGCGGGAGGTCTGCACGGCCGCGGAGAGGATGTTGACGTGCTGGTCCGACAGGACCCGGGTGACGTCCGACAGCAGCCGGGACCGGTCCAGCGCCTCGACCTGGATGGCGACCAGGAAGACGGAGGACTGGGTGGGGGCCCACTCCACTTCCAGCATCCGCTCGGGCTGCTGGGAGAGGGAGTCGACGTTGACGCAGTCGGCGCGGTGAACCGATACGCCACTGCCGCGGGTGACGAAGCCGATGATCGGGTCGCCCGGTACCGGGGTACAGCAGCGGGCCAGCTTCACCCACACGTCGTCGACGCCCTTGACGACCACGCCGGGGTCGGCGTTGCCGCGCCGCTTGGTGCGGGCGCGGGACGGCGGGACGCTCTCCTCGATGTCCTCGTTGGCGGCCTCCTCGCCGCCGAGGGCCTGCACCAGCTTCTGCACGACGCCCTGCGCGGCGACGTGGCCCTCGCCGATCGCCGCGTAGAGGGAGGAGATGTCGGGGTAGCGCATCTCGTGGGCGAGGGTGACGAGGGAGTCGCCGGTCAGGATCCGCTGGATCGGCAGGTTCTGCTTGCGCATGGCCCGTGCGATGGCGTCCTTGCCGTGCTCGATGGCCTCGTCCCGGCGCTCCTTGGAGAACCAGGCGCGGATCTTGTTGCGGGCCCTCGGGGACTTGACGAAGCCCAGCCAGTCCCGGGACGGGCCGGCGCCCTCCGCCTTGGAGGTGAAGACCTCGACCAGGTCGCCGTTGTCGAGGGTCGATTCGAGCGGGACGAGCCGCCCGTTGACCCGCGCCCCTATGGTGCGGTGGCCGACCTCGGTGTGGACCGCGTACGCGAAGTCCACGGAGGTCGCCCCGGCGGGCAGCGCGATGACGTCGCCCTTGGGGGTGAAGACGAAGACCTCGTTACGGGAGAGGTCGAAGCGCAGGGAGTCGAGGAACTCGCCCGGGTCCTCCGTCTCCTTCTGCCAGTCGAGGAGCTGGCGCAGCCAGGCCATGTCGTTGACGGTGTCCTGGCCGGCGCTGCCCTTGGCGGCCTGCGGGACGTCGGTGCGGATCTTGGAGGCGCCGGCGACGGTCTGCTGCTTGTACTTCCAGTGCGCGGCGATGCCGTACTCGGCGCGGCGGTGCATGTCGAAGGTGCGGATCTGCAGTTCGACCGGCTTGCCGTTGGGCCCGATGACCGTCGTGTGGAGCGACTGGTACATGTTGAACTTGGGCATCGCGATGTAGTCCTTGAACCGGCCGGGGACCGGGTTCCATCGCGCGTGCACCGTGCCGAGGGCGGCGTAGCAGTCCCGGACGGTGTCGACGAGGACGCGGATGCCGACGAGGTCGTAGATCTCCGCGAAGTCGCGCCCTCGTACGATCATCTTCTGGTAGACGCTGTAGTAGTGCTTGGGGCGGCCGGTGACCGTGGCCTTGATCCGGGCGGCTCTGAGGTCGACCATCACCTCGTCCGTGACGAGGGCCAGGTACTCGTCGCGCTTGGGGGCGCGCTCGGCGACCAGGCGGACGATCTCGTCGTACATCTTGGGGTAGAGGATCGCGAAGGCGAGGTCCTCGAGCTCCCACTTGATCGTGTTCATGCCGAGGCGGTGGGCCAGCGGCGCGTAGATCTCGAGGGTCTCGCGGGCCTTCTTCTCCTGCTTCTCCCGCTTGAGGTAGCGCATGGTGCGCATGTTGTGCAGGCGGTCGGCGAGCTTGATGACCAGGACCCGGGGGTCCTTGGCCATGGCGACGACCATCTTGCGCACGGTCTCGGCCTGGGCGGCCTCGCCGAACTTGACCCGGTCGAGCTTGGTGACGCCGTCGACGAGGAGGGCCACGGCGTCGCCGAAGTCACGGCGGAGCTGCTCCAGCCCGTACTCGGTGTCCTCGACCGTGTCGTGCAGCAGGCCGGCCATCAGGGTGGCGGGGTCCATGCCCAGCTCGGCGAGGATCGTGGTCACCGCGAGGGGGTGGGTGATGTACGGATCGCCGCTCTTGCGCTTCTGTCCGCGGTGCCAGCGTTCGGCGACCTGGTAGGCCTGCTCGATCTGGCGCAGCGTCGCCGTCTCGATCTTCGGGTCGTTGCTGCGGACTATACGGAGCAGGGGTTCCAGTACCGGGTTGTACGGGTTGGAACGCTGCACGCCGAGACGGGCCAGCCGGGCGCGGACCCGGTTGGAGGACCCGGCCGGCTTGGCCGGGAGGGCCGGCTTGGCCGGGAGGGGCTTGACCGGCGGCGCCGGCGGGGGCGTGACTGCGGCCGCCGCGGCCGGGTCGGCCTTGGGGTCGGGCTGTGCGGCGGAGAGTGGCGGCTGGACCTCGTCTGGCAAGAGCGCTCCTCTGGGGGTCCCCCCGGACGGAGTCTGGGGGAGGATCCGGGGCCCCGGTCAGGTCCGGATAACCCATGGTAGCGAGGGTTCCGCCACGCCGTTCTCCCCGCCCGCTCCCCGAGATCCGGCCCCGCCGCCGT